>SMXE01000268.1 GCA_004357015.1 Caldithrix sp. | reverse complement strand
GATTATTTCTCCTTTGGGTAGCGTCTTTTAAGCCGGCACGGCGGCGCCGCAATTAGTGCCGTAAGTTGCGTAGCTTGATGTAAGCTTTTATTTTCTTCATCCTCACTTGTTCCTTCCGAAATCGCTGAAGGGTCAAAAGGTTGCCCTCAATCATAACATTGCCGGACGATCTGTCACAGCAAGCCCGATGCCGTTCGGACATTGGCCTTGCTTTTCCTGTTTGGTGGTAGTAAATTAGACAACAACTTTTGAAAAATGCACCACTAAGAATACGTGAAGGTAAATCAAAAAGAGGATGTTTATCTCGAAAATACATTGCCGGTTTTTCTTTCTGCCTATTGTGCTACAGTTTCTTGCGCCAGTTACCAGCACCGGCGCCAAAGACCTCGGTGTCATTCAACCGTATCTCATTCTCGGTGGCACGCAGGGTGCGATGATCGAACAATTCGACGAGCCGGACGCCGTCGCTTTCATGAACGATGGCAGGTTGCTCGCTGGTGATACTGTGAATGGCCGGTTCAAGATCTACACAATTCTAGAAGATGGTCTCACCATCAAGACAATCGGCACCCCAGGCAAAGGCGATTGCCAGTTCGACAACTCGCTGGTCGTTGTGTTCGAAAGCGGCAGGGAGATTTACAACGAAGTGCAAGGAATCGCCTGCAATTCGAAAGACGAAATTTACATTGTGGACCAGGGCAATCATCGCATTCAGGTCTTCGGCAGTGACGGCGCTTGCTTGCCGGGTCGCAGCATCGACCTTTCCCTTTTTCTGGTTGCGCCGGATCCGAACAGGGACTCGGCGCGTTTACAAGTTTCAGCCCGATGGCCGTCCGGACCAGAGTTTTGACTTCCAAGCCAAAGAGGATGGCAAGTGGATTCTCGAGGACCCGGAGTCGATGCTCATTTGGGACGACATGTTGCTGGTGGCCGACGAAGGACATCAGGTTATCAAGATTTTTGACCGCATGAGTGGTAGATTCACAGGCAAGACCATCGGCCACCGGGATCTGTTTGGCGGCGATGTTGAAGGTCTGGCTAAGTTCGAAAACTACTTGTTTGCGGTTAACGAGGAGTTCAGCGGGATCGCGATTTTCGACCTGAGCAAGAATGGGGTACCCCTCATCGCACAGTTTGGAGAAAAGGGGTTGACGCCGGGACGCTTTCTCTCGCCAGATGGCTTGGCAATTAGCAAAGACGGCAAATATCTGGTCATCGCTGATCAGGGCAATTTTCGTTTGCAGGTCTTTCTTCTGGAACCGATTCTCGACAGCCTCAAGTAGAATTCAATGCAACGACATCTCTGGTTGCCTGTCTCAGGCACCGTTCGTGACGTTATGTATTTTCAAACTCACCTCGGCCAGGTCAAACGGTTTTTGAGCACTTCGGCAAAACCGTATTTACGATACTCCGACAACACCGGATCGGTGAGATAGGATGACACTGATATAGCAGATCACCCAAAGACTATTTTCTGAAGAATCTAAACTTATTCATGTCAAGAATTTAATTTTTGGTTGAAAGGTGCGATATATATAATAGATTGACAAATAAAGTCAAGGTATCGTTTCAGATAGTGGGCGTTTGCGTGTTAGTTTTAACGATTTAAACAGTTATGTAATTTTTTACTTGACAAACGATGTTCATTTTTTTACATTCCGTTTATTCTGATTGCTTCAGATAGTCCTGCCTTTGTTTGAGGAAACGATTCTTTTCTTTGTGTTTCAATTTGATTTCGTTCAGGTCCTGTACTTTCTTCTGCGCGGTGGCATTGCATCTCGATGAGTATGGATTTATGAATTTGACCGTGGTTATTTCTATGTCGATTAATTGAGGAAAGGCAAAAAACGCCATGCAAAACAAGAAAGTGAAGATCATCTATTTTTCTTTGCGTGATTCAAATTCGCGGGAGGTCGAACTGACGTGCGGCAGTTTTTTTACGTTTATAGGAGCTTGCCTTGGTTTGATGTTGGTTTTGGTTGCGTTGACGCTCGCCTTTTTTACTGATTTTTATCAGGACCTTGAAATATCATCTCTGACAAAAGTAAATAAGCATTTGCATAAGCAGTTGGACGAAATGGGAGGAAAACTCGCTCGAATTGAGAAGCGAGTTGCAGATCTTGAAAGTGAAGATGACCACTTGCGAATTGTCGCCGACCTCCCGAAAATTGATGATGATACGCGTGACGTCGGTGTTGGCGGCATGTTAGACGTCAATTACGAACTCCCCATGGTTTCCGACAAGATTTTCGACTATCAGGAAGTGCTCGATAAAATGGAACGCCGCATCGAGCTGGCCAAACACAGCCGGGAAGAAATCAAGGAAAAGCTAGAATACAACCGCAGTATGATGAAGCATACACCCTCTATTCGTCCCCTTGAGGGCGGCCGAATTAGTGACAAGTTTGGTTATCGGCTGCATCCTATTATCGACAAAATAAGACGCCATCCCGGAATAGACATTTCTGCAGAGCGGGGAACGGAGGTTTATGCAACTGCCGCCGGCGTTGTGGAAAAGGTGGCTACTGTCTATAAAATGAATCGCGGTTACGGTAAATATGTCTTAATCGATCATGGCTTTGGTTTGAAGACGCTTTACGGCCATCTGTCAAAAGTGATGGTCAGACAGGGTCAAACTGTTGACCGGTGGAAGCCAATCGGTCTGGTCGGCGATACCGGTCTCGCCACTGGCCCGCATCTGCACTACGAAGTTCGGAAAAGCGGCAAGCAGGTCGATCCTTTGACACATATACTTGACTAACGCCCAAATTCTATTCTAAAACTTCCAGAACGCCGGGGTATTAATCCATACGTTCTTTGCCTACGCATCTCTGATTTCACCTGCCACAAATACATCAAAGCCCAGGATTGGATATGTTCAACCGCAAGTTGATACTCCTCACTGTGCTTCTTTTGGCCTGTCGCGCCAGTGGTCAGGTCGTCCTTTCTGAAATAATGTTTGACGCGCTGGAAAACGAGTTTCATGATGAATTTCTGGAGCTCGTGAATCTCTCTGATGTGGATCCTGTTGACCTGAGCGGCTGGCAATTGAGCGATGGCAGCGGTGTGGATGAGATCGTCGCTCACGAGGCGGGACTCATTCTACAGCCCGGCCAATTCGCCGTGATTCTCGACCTCTCCTACTTTGACAATTCCTCCACCTATGATGACCTGATTCCAGCAAGTGGACTCATTCTAACTATCGACAACAATACGTTTGGCAGCAGAGGATTGTCAAACTCGACCCCGGAAACGGTCTCACTGCTGAATGCATCGGGCGAAGTCGTTTCGCAATACACTTACAGTCTGGGGAACCCGCCGGGCTTCTCCGATGAGAAGGTTGATTTGTTCGGAGAAAACAACGCGGCCAACTGGCGGGACAGCAAAATCGTGCACGGAACGCCGGGCGGCCCGAACAGTGTGTCTCCCCTTGAACACGACCTCGCGGTTCGGGATGATGGCATTGTATTCGAGCCAGCTTCGGCACGGATGGGTGAATCGGTGCTCATTTCTGCCAAGATTTTCAATGTCGGTCTGCGGACCGCGCAAAGTTTTGCCACGAGATTTTTTGATGACATTAATGGCGACGGCGAGCCCGATGCCGGCGAAATGCTTGGCGAGCCGTTTCAGCATGCTTCTGGCCTAGCCGTAGGAGATTCCGTCACTTTTTTCCTTGAGTATTCAAACGTCGCCGCAGGGACACACCTGGTATTCGTTCAGATTGATTACCCTGCAGACCAGGACGCCACCAACAACACCGCAGGCCGCGAGCTTTTAGTAGGCGCTGAAACGATGTCAGTAAGAATTAGTGAAATCATGTACGCTCCGCAAGTCGGTCAGCCGGAGTGGGTGGAGGTCACCAATACGAGCGGGTTTGAGGTCAATCTTAAAAGCTGGGCGCTTTCAGATTCCCGCAATGAGCTATCGTTCGTTAACAACGATGTCATATTACAGCCGGAAGGTCACTTTGTCCTGTCGCAAGATTCTTCGCTGCTCGATATCTTTGATGTACCCAACGGAGCGTTTGTAACGCTCAGTCGGTGGCCGGCTTTGAACAACGATTTTGATAGTCTTCGGCTGTTTGATGTGCTTGGCCACGTCATCGATGAGGTGAATTACAGCAGCAGTTGGGGAGGTGCTCGCGGCATTTCTCTCGAAAAAATCAACCCGGCGATTTCTGCAAACGACAGCAGCAATTGGAGCTCGTCCGTGGCCGCAGCCGGCGGTACGCCGGGTCTGCAAAACAGTATTCATGCCCGGAGCTTGCCGTCCGAGACCGAACTCGTTATTGAGCCAAACCCATTTTCACCGGATGGCGACGGCAGGGATGACGTTGCCTTGATTACGTACCGTCTGCCCGTGACCACGTCTAGGGTGAATGTGAAAATATATGACCTGCGTGGACGCCACGTTCGTTTCCTCGCTAACAACCAGCCTTCGGGCTCGGAAAACTCCATCATCTGGGATGGCCGTGACGATGCTGGCCGCCTGGCCCGGATGGGGGTATCTATGTTGTATTCCTGCAAGCTCTTAACGCCAGCGCCGGTGTCCTCATGAGCGACAAAGGAACCGTGGTCCTCGCTGGAAAATTGTAGCGAACTCCCGCTGTTCGCGACATTGTCACTTCCTTTCATCACAAGTAAATCTAATCTAATCAGAATTTAGGGGCATAAATTGTTATTGCTTTTTGTGGCTCCAAGGCGTATATTTATTACTTTTATTGTTTGAATGAATGTCGCAGAAAACATTGATCTTGTGCGAAATCGCATCGCCGCTGCATGCCGGAAAACGAATCACAGCCCCGATGATATAAAGCTGGTAGCGGTCACCAAGACCGTTGGTGTGGAGGCGATTGAAGAAGTCCTCGCCGGTGGTGTGACCATGGTTGGGGAGAACCGCATTCAGGAGGCGTGGCAGAAATTTCAGTTGGTCGAAAGCTATGCTGAGTGGCATATGATTGGGCATCTGCAACGGAACAAGGTTAAGCAGTGCCTCAGGTTTGCGCAAACGATTCAGTCGGTCGATAGTGTCCGGTTGGCGCGTGAAATTCACGTGCAGGCTGAAAAGCTTGCTCGTTCCATTGAGGTACTGATTCAGGTGAACACGTCGGGCGAAGCGTCGAAGTTTGGATTCACGCCGGATGAAGTCGGAGACGCGCTGGCAGAAATTGCACAGCTTTCGCGGCTTAAGGTCAAAGGGTTGATGACAATCGGGGCGTTTTCACCCGATGAAAAGGTGGTGCGCGCCTCATTCGTTCGTTTGCGAGCGTTACGTGATAGCTTGCAGGAAAACCTGCTTCCGGCCGTAGAGTTAAAGGAATTGTCCATGGGTATGACCAATGATTTTGAAATCGCTGTCGAAGAGGGATCGACCATGATAAGAATTGGCAGGTCGATCTTTGGCGAACGAACTTAACAAAGGCTTAGTTTGATGATGCGCTTGCTACTTCTTTTGATTGATGTTTACATTTGGGCGGTTATTATCAATGCGGTTCTCTCATGGATGACCCTGAATCCGCACAATCCGTTTGTGCGTTTCCTGCACAACATAACAGAACCGGTCTTGAGCAAAATAAGAGGTCTCATTCCGTCCGTGGGCGGTTTGGACCTGTCGCCACTGGTGTTAATTCTTGCGCTTTCACTGCTGCGCAATTTGATTTACTAATTCTACCAGCTGCGGCTCGTGGGTGAACTACAAATTCAAACTTGCAGGAGGTGATCAAAGTGAAACTCACCCCGTTGGACGTCAGGAAGCATGAGTTTAAGAAAACCATACGCGGCTATGATCCCGTGGAGGCGGATGCGTTTCTGGAGATGGTTTCCGACGAGTTGGAGGCGTTGATTCGGGAAAAAAACGAACTGTCCGATGAAGTGCTGAAGCTCAAAACGCAGTTGAGGGACTACCAGAACGTTGAGAAGACATTGCAGCAGACACTGGTGACCGCACAGGAGACGATCACCCAATCTAAAGAAAACTCCAGCCGCGCGGCCGAGATGCTCATCCGCGAGGCCGAATTGAACGCGGAGAAAGTCGTGCGGGATGCCAGGTTAAGACTGGCGGAGATGAAGAATGAGTTGGTGGTGATCAAAGCGCAAAAAGATTCCTTTGCACGTCGGCTCAAGCACTTGCTGGAGTCGCAGATCGAATTGATTGAAGTTCTGGAGTTAGATGACCTGGGATTCGAGCGCTACGAAGCCAAACTGCCCAATGAGGCCAAACGAGAAACTCCGACACCGATTCAAGAGAAAATTGAGTTCGAAGCCGTTGAAGACGAATTGCCGGAAGAACCCCTTGCTTCGGATGAGGCAGCCGAAGTCGCTTCTGATGAGACGCATGGCATTCGGTGGGGTAAAAGGATCGTGGCAGACGAGGATGCGCTTGACAGAGAAAGCGATACGCAGCAGTCCCGGATCTCCGACAAACTGATTATCTAACTAAAATGGCCGAATAGAGAAGTTGAAGTCTAAAATAAAAGAAGCACACGATTTTCTAGTCTCTAAAACGACTCTCAAACCCGAGGCGGGCATCATTCTGGGGACCGGCCTTGGCGCACTTGCGGATGAAATCGAGACGGAAGTTACTGTTTCATACGAAGATATTCCGCATTTCCCGTTGTCGACGGTGGAAAGCCATGCCGGACGGCTGATCTTCGGCACAATTGGCTCGCGTCCGGTGATGGCGATGCAGGGGCGCTTTCATTATTATGAAGGCTACTCCATGCAGCAGATCACGTTTCCGGTGCGTGTGATGAAGAGCATGGGGGCGAGGACGCTGCTGGTCTCTAATGCCTGCGGCGGGATGAATCCCGTTTACACAGCAGGCGACATCATGATTATTTCGGATCATATTAATCTGCTTGGCGATAATCCGCTTATCGGCCCGAACCATGATTCTCTGGGACCACGCTTCCCGGATATGTTGGAACCGTATACGAGAGGGCTCATTGAACTCGCCGAGCAAATCGCAATTGAAGAAAAGATTCGTGTGCAAAAAGGTGTCTACGTGGCAGTGGCAGGCCCGTGTCTTGAGACGCGGGCAGAGTACCGTTTCCTGCGCGGCATCGGCGCGGACGTCGTGGGCATGTCCACCATTCCCGAAGTTATCGTTGCCGTGCACAGCTCAATGCGGGTGCTCGGTCTGTCAGTGGTGACAGACGAATGTCTGCCGGATGCGCTGGAACCGGTAGACATTGAAAAAATTTTGCGCGTGGCTGCCGAGGCGGAACCCAAACTGACTCTGCTCATGAAGCGGGTCATCGAACGGATGTGATTAAGACTTAGGGCTTATTTGAACCCGATGTACAAAGAATTTCCCTCACAACTTAACTTTGCTGAATTGGAAATAAAGATCCTCAAGTATTGGGATGACCACAGGATCTTCGAGAAAAGCATCGAAAGCCGGGACGCGTCTAAGCCCTTCATTTTCTATGAGGGGCCGCCAACTGCAAACGGCAAGCCTGGCATCCATCATATCATTTCGAGAACCATCAAAGATCTGGTTTGTCGCCTGCGTACCATGGAGGGTTACCGCGTTGAGCGTAAAGCCGGCTGGGACACCCACGGTTTGCCGGTTGAAATTGAGGTAGAAAAAGCGCTTGGTATCAAGAAGAAAGAGCAAATTGAGGAATATGGCGTTGCCAAGTTCAATCAACAGTGCCGCGAAAGCGTTTGGAAATACAAAACAGAGTGGGACGAACTGACCCGGCGCATCGGTTTCTGGTTGGACCTCGACAATCCCTACATTACCTATGAGAACAACTATATCGAATCGGTCTGGTGGATCCTCAGTCAACTTTGGCAGAAAGACCTGCTCTACCAGGGGCACAGGATCGTTCCGTACTGCCCACGCTGTGAAACGCCGCTGTCCAGCCACGAGGTTTCGTTAGGCTATCAGGATGTTGAGGATCCCTCGGTTTATGTTCGGATGCCGTTAAAGTCTGATGAGAACACCTCCTTTCTAGTATGGACCACCACGCCCTGGACGCTTATCTCAAACGTGGCGCTGGCGCTGCATCCTGAGATCAAATATGTCAAGGTGGCGCAGGGGGACGAGTTCCTGATCCTGGCCGAAGCGCGGCTCTCGGTTCTCGATGGTGAGCATGAGATCGTCACCGAGTACAAGGGCAAAGATCTCGTCGGCGTTGAGTATGAGCCCTTGTTTCCCTTTGTCCGGACGGACAAGAAACTTTATTACACTGTGGAGGGTGATTTCGTCTCTACTGAAGACGGTTCCGGCATTGTGCACATCGCCCCGGCTTTTGGCGAGGACGATTACAAAGTCGGGCTGAAATACGACTTGCCTGTGTTGCAGCCGGTGGACAAGAGCGGCAAATTCACGGACGAGGTCACGCCGTACAAAGGGAAATTTGTCAAAGCTGCGGACCCTGAAATTATCGCTGATCTCGAAAAGGCCGGACGTTTATTCAAGGCAGAGAAGTACCTGCACAGTTACCCGCATTGCTGGCGCTGCTCGTCTCCTTTGCTATACTATGCCATGGAATCGTGGTTCATCCGCACCACTGCGGTGAAGGATCGTCTGATCCAGCACAACAATAGCATCGATTGGTACCCGAAAGAAGTTGGTAAGGGCCGCTTTGGTGAGTGGTTGGAGAATAACGTGGACTGGTCGCTATCGCGCGACCGCTACTGGGGGACGCCGCTACCCATCTGGACCTGCTCCGACTGCGGTAATGCACACTGTATCGGCAGCGTTCAGGAATTGAAAGAGCTTTCCGGAATCACAGAGATTGAGGATCTGCACAAGCCTCACATCGACTCCGTGCGCTTTCCGTGTTCAAAGTGCGGTAAGCACATGTC
>SMXE01000267.1 GCA_004357015.1 Caldithrix sp. | reverse complement strand
TGCAATGCCAAATTGTTGATTTTCACTACCACGCCGTCGATATCATAATCGAGTTTTGCACGCAACGCTGCGATTCGCTGGCAATTTTCCAGCATCTTCTCGACTCCACTACAGACAGAAATGTGCGGATTGACCCGGAAGCTCCATTCTTTAAATGTCGTCAGCGCCTCGAAATGCGTGGTAAATTGATGCTCCTCCGCCTGGCCAAAACTGTGAACAAATATGTTCAGCGGCCTCTGCGCAGTCACTTTGGAATCGAGTTGTCGCAGAGAACCGGCAGCCGTGTTGCGCGGGTTGGCATAGAGCGGTTCGCCACGGGCTTCGCGCTCATTGTTCAACCAAATGAAGTCTTTCTTTGCATAATAGACCTCGCCGCGCACGTCCAGCCTTTCCGGTGCAGGCACACTGGCCGTTCGCAGGCGCATCGGAATTGCCTTGATGGTTCTCAAATTCTGCGTAATGTCCTCTCCGACAAAACCGTCGCCACGGGTCGAACCCTGGATAAACAAGCCCCTTTCGTAAACAAGTTCCACAGCCACGCCATCTATCTTCGGCTCGACGACATATTCGAGTCCGTCCGGCGTCTCGAGAAGCCGCTTCACCCGTTCATCGAACTCCCGGAGTTCATCAAACCCGAACGCATTGTCCAGGCTGAGCATCGGAACCGTGTGGGTGACCGTATTGAAAGCATCCAGCGGCGGCGCCCCCACTCGCTGCGTCGGTGAATCCGGCGTCACAAGCTCCGGAAATTGTTCCTCGATTTCCTGCAACTCCCGCAGCAGCCGGTCGTACTCCGCATCCGAGATTTCCGGTTTATCCAGAACGTGGTAACGATAGCTGTGATGATTGAGCGCGTCACGCAGTTCTGCAATTCGTTTTGTTGCTCGAACTTTGGACACGCGCTCTTTAACCCCTCTCAACCATTTTCAGCAGATAATTCAAACCCAGACCAACAATGAAAGACAGCGAAAAGCTCAATAGCGTGCCCAGAATAATATACTCGGAGAATTTACGGTGGCTGATCTCCTTTATTTCGCCAAAGCGCAAAATGCCTTTAGTCGCCAGCACAAGACCGATGCCATTGTAGTTGTTTACCAGAATAAACGTCAGAATTAGTGTGCGCTCCAGCCACCCGATATACTTACCAGCATCCTTCAACCCGGCGGCGATAAGCTCTGTGAATGCTTCATCATTTTCTTTGGTGGAAACTCGTTTCATTGCAAAGCCAACCACCCTGCCAATCGTGAGTGTCACGAACAGATACGCCGTAATAATAATCAATAGTTTCAACCAAAAGGCCGCTGACAATGATGGCACAACTGTTCTCCTAATACAACCCTTTTAGGTTTTATTTTAAGAATATAACCTTTTTAGGTTTTATTTGATAAATATAACCTTTTTAGGTTATGACAAAATCTCCATGCCCTGCGCAAAAAACTCACAGATCTGTTCCTGCGATTCCAAATAAACCCGCCCATTCGCAGAACTCAATGTCTTATTCACATCCGCCTGGGAAATTCCCAACTCCTCAGCGACCAACTTTTCTTTCCTGAAACGTTTATAAAGCATTATCTTTTGATACTGTCTCTGCGTCCAGGAATCCTTTAGAACTTGCAGAAGATGAAGCGTCGTATTCAGCAGCGCATCGCCTCCGGGCCTTTCGGTCACAAAGTAGAGTTCCCGATTGTGCTGCTTGCAAAAGGTAAGTGCCTCCCGCGAACGGTGAAATGCTTCGCCATCCATTTCAGTCGACCTTACCGCGAGGCCAGTGGAAATCTCACCGACGCCAATGCCTACTGAAATCGCAATGGGATGCAGCATTTCCTGAAAATACGATGCGATGCTGTAGCTCTTGGTTACGCCACGAAGCAAGCCCTGCCACTCATCCCCCAGTGTAACGGCGAAATTCACCGCCAGGCTCTCAGCAAACTCGCGATTAGCCTGCCGCAGACAATCGAGGAGCCGCTCCTGCAACTCCTGCCGGTCCGAAATTTCTCTCGACTTGTTGACATCGGCTGTAATGACGCAGTAGGACACAGGCAGAACCTTCTTCACCCTTTAATACAACCAAGTGGCTTTAATTGCACGACCTTCTTCGAAATGCCGGCAAGCTGGCAGGCATCGACAACACTCGCGACATCTTTGTACGCCTCCGGGATTTCTTCATCAATTGTACGACGACTTGACGCCTGCACATAAATGCCTTGTTTCTCGAGTTCGCTGGCAATGGACCGGCCTCTGGCAGCTTTCCTGGCTTTGTGCCGGCTCATGGCCCGGCCGGCACCGTGGCAGGTCGAACCAAAAGTATCCCGCATAGCGCCCTGAGTGCCAACCAACACATACGAATAGCGCCCCATGTCGCCCGGAATCAAAACAGGTTGGCCGATGCCCCGATAGGCAGCCGGAATATCCGGTGAGGCCGGCGCAAATGCACGTGTGGCTCCCTTTCTGTGCACACAGAGTTTCATCTGTTCGCCATCGACTTCGTGCGTCTCGAACTTCGCGATGTTATGCACTACTTCGTAGACCACACGCAGCCCAATCTCGTTCGGGCTCATTCGCAACGCTTCCTGAAACGCATCTCCTGCCCAGCTCGCAATCACCTGGCGGTTTGCAAAAGCGAAATTGACGGCGCAACGCATGGCGCCCAGATACTCTCGGCCTTCCGGAGACTTGATCGGCGCACAGCAAAGTTGCCGATCGGGCAGTGAAATCCCGTACTTCTGGACCGCCCGGTTCATCACTGTCAAATAATCATCACAAACCTGGTGCCCGAACCCCCGCGACCCACAGTGGATGATAACAGTCACTTGGTCAAGCTCAAGCCCGAGCACGCGTGCGGCTTCCTCATCGCAAATCTCAGCTACATAGCCCACCTCCAGAAAGTGGTTGCCCGAACCCAGTGTGCCCAACTGCGCTCTTCCCCGCTCAAGCGCCTTGTAGCTGACAACGGTTGTATCGGCGGCATCGGTGCTGCCATTTTCTTCGATGTATTCTAGGTCGGCCTCTGTGCCATAGCCATGTTTCACTGCCCAGACCGCACCTTGCACAAGGACTTTCTTTTCGGCTTCATGAGTCAGTCGAAGATCACCTCTGGAGCCAACGCCGGTGGGAACATGCTTAAACAGAGAGTTGACGAGCTGTTTGATTTTGGGCTGGATTTGCTGACGGGTCAGCCTGGAAGCCATTAAGCGGACGCCGCAGTTGATGTCGTAACCGACGCCTCCGGGAGAAATCACACCGTCCTCCAAATCGAACGCAGCGACGCCCCCGATGGGAAATCCATAGCCCCAATGAATGTCCGGCATGGCAAGGGAGTATTTGACGATGCCGGGCAAATACGCGACGTTGGCCGCCTGCACCGGCGCGTTGTCGTTGCGGATGGCATCGATCATTTTTGCCGTGGCATAAATGCGCGCCGGAACCCGCATGCCGCCTTCCTTAGGAATTTCCCACAAGTAGTCCGTGACTTTTCTCAGCTTCACAATACCCGCCGCAATACCAACTTAATATCTACAAATCAAAAATGACCTGAGCTTCACACCCGTCGTCGGCTTCTTTGACATACAAACCGTGGTAAGTTACTGCCTTCACCTCAGTGTAAATTTCGTGTTTCTCAAGATCCAGCGGCTCGCCAGCAACCAAAGCGGAAAGAGCGCACTCGTCTAAAGTCGTGATTTGGAATTTTTTAAAAATCACTCTTTCCGTCAGAAACAGATAATTGAGTTCAGAAAGCCAGGTCACCAGTAAAGCTTCACGGTCTGTGGCCTCGATTTCAATCTGTCTTCGGGAAGTGGGAGTCACTCTGTCGAGATTTGCGATCAGATCAAAGAGGCCCTGGGCCGCGCTCTCAAAAACACCCTTCAAATCAGGGGCAAATATTTTTATGCCAGCATCTGCCGTGTGCTCGACGGGCACATACCGTGACGCGCGTTTCTGCATTAAATCAATATAAAGAACAAATTGACAAAATTCAATAAAAACGATGCATAACCCTCTAATTTACAATTGAGGTGCGCACAAAGCTTGCACCGTCAAAGCTAAGAAGCCCGCCATCAACAATATGACAGCGGGCTTCAGCTTCAAGTCGGGGCGACTGGATTCGAACCAGCGACCCTCTGCTCCCAAAGCAGATACGCTACCGGACTGCGCTACGCCCCGAAATTGATTTTCTTCGCTCGGAAGTCAAACTCGCCACGTTCGATTAACTCCCTTAACTTTAAAAAAGCTTTCGCCCGGTGACTGATCCGATTCTTCAATTCCAAGTCCATCTCGGCAAAAGTGCGGCCATATTCCGGCACATAAAAAACCGGGTCATAGCCAAAGCCGCCGGTGCCTCTTCTTTCCTCACCAATCACGCCTTCACACTTTCCTTCAATGGTGCGGCAGTCATTTTGGTTGCAAAACGCTGCAACGCAGCGAAATCGAGCGCCCCGCTTTTCCCTCGGCACACCCATAAGTTCACGAAGCAGTTTGTTTACATTGTCTGCGTACGTGGCATGTTCGCCAGAATAGCGACTCGAATAAACGCCCGGAGCGCCATCCAAATAATTGACTTCGAGTCCGGTGTCATCCGCGACCGCAGGCAGGCCGGTAAAGTCAGCAATCGCCCTGGCTTTCTTGATGGCATTTTCTTCGAGCGTCTCGCCGTCTTCAACCACGTCCGGAGCGCCCGGAAACGCGTCGAGGGTCAGAATCTCGATTTCAAGGTGTTGGAGAAGATTCTTTATTTCAACAATTTTGTCCTGATTTCCGGTGGACAGCACCAATTTTCTGCTCAAAACCCGGCACTCCGAAAATCAGTTGGGCAATGCATCGTACACGTCCACCCAATCGACGATGCCAACAATAGCGGCATCGATGGGAACCAGATCTTTGGGATACGGAATTACCGCTTCGCGGGAGGTGACATAATAAACCACCTCGCCGGGACCTGCGCCAACCGTATCAACCGCGATGATCGGAGAGTCGATTGCCTGTTGATTGTAGTCGAGCGGTTGGATGATCTGCATCGTCGCCCCAACAAGATTTTCATCTTTCTGCGTTGCCCAAATAGTGCCGATGACTTTTGCCAGATTCATTCAACTACGTCAAGTTTATCTACAATAGCCATGATCGTAGCATCGACAGGGCGATTCTCAGTCAAGGCAGTCTGCCGTGCCGAACTGCCCTGACAAACCAGGACGACTTCACCCACGCCCGCACCAACCGTATCGACGGCGACCAGAAAGCCAGATTTCTCTTTGTAATCAAGTTCTACCGGACGCACAATTTGCAGTTTCATGCCGACGAGTTTTTCATCCTTTTTTGTCGCCCATACCGTGCCGATGACTTTCGCGAGAATCAAGTCGTTCTCCGCTACGTATTAGCCGTAAACTTCAGAATGATTACACTTGCAAACACGGACAAACCTCTGATTGAACTTCCAGGCGCCACTCTTTTCCACTTTTTCCGAAACGACCAGTTGTACCGTGCTATAGCTCTCATCACACGTTGGACAATGACCGTCTTTGCTGTCGGCCGAAGCCTTTGCGACTTTTGCTGCAAAACTTTGATCTTTTGCCATTGAACTCCTCTTCACTAAAGTAACGGGCATCTAATTTAACAACTTTTCCCCAAAAGTCAATAAAAAAACCGCCGCAAGTTATGCTGGACGGTTCAAAAATACAACGAACTAAGTATTTATATTAATACGAATTAAGGAACTTCTTCAAACGATCTAACTCCCTCCCGAGTTCATTGATCCGGTGTTCCAGTAACCGGTGGCGCTCCAAAGCGATAATGGTTGGGTCCTGAGCGTTCATTTCTTCGAATCCGTTTGAAACGTAGCTGCCCTGACTCCACACAAAAGCCTCTTTATCCGACGACCCCCTTACAGCCTTCTCACCGATCTCCACATTGGTCGTCATGGTTTGTCCTGACCGCTGATATTCAACCGCAACTGTTTCTCCGGGCGAAGAATACTCAACCAGATGTGCGAGTTGAGGAATGTTGCCAACCTCTTTGCCCGAGAACTTCACAATAACGTCCCCGGTGATGAGACCTGCTTTTTGCGCGGGACTGTCTTCCCGGATCTTGCGAATCTTCGGTTTCCAGCCATCATGGTAGCCGACCACGCCCAGCCAACCTTTGCGCACACGCCCGTATTTGATAAGATCTGCTGCAATCCTTCTCACCCGGTTCGAGGGATAAACCAAAATCGTCGGACTGACATGAAAGCCAGGCAAAGATTCATAACCGCTGACGGTCGTGTTAACCTGTCCTACAACAAGGCCGACAACCTCACCGTCCAAATTGATAATAGGGCTGCCATTGTTTCCGGGGGTTAGGGCCGCTGAAAGCTGAATCATACCATCCGCACGAATAGCATTAATTGCGCCAAGGACAATTGAAGGGTAAACGCCAAGAGAATTTCCAACCATCAAACTCAAAGATCCGGGCAGTACCTCATCCGAATCTCCCAGGTGAATCGCCGCTAATCCTTCCGATTCCACTTTTAGCAAAGCAAACCCTGTTTCAGGATCGTGACTGAGCAAGCGCGCAACCATCTCACGTCCGCCAGAAAGCGTCACCAGGATTGCGCCGGCGCCCCGAACCACGCTGTTTCTTGTTAAGATATGCCCGGCTTCATCCAGAATGACACCACTGCCAATGTTGACGTAGGAAACCGGCTGGGTAGCACGTTCGGTTCTGAACAATGAGAGAAAAGTTCCCTCTGATTCGATGGGTATTTCGCGGGAGAGCGTGGCCGTGACAGTAACGATAGATGCCTTGGTAGAGGCCATCAGAGCCTGCAGCTCTTTTTCTACTCGCTTGAGGGTATCGCTGGCGATTCCAGATTGATTCTGAACAACCACAGCAATGGCGAGAATGGCTGCGAACAGATGAGGACGTTTTTTGAGTGCTAAGAACACGGTTATCTGCGTCGCTGGTCAACAGGCGGTTTCAAACCAAACTCAACATCAAAACTCGACTGTAACAATCTGATCCTTGAGAGAATTCCGTGAGGAATCGGAAGCGGTCGTAACGCCCCGCCTCGCATCCGACTCAAGGCGAGTGCCGCCCTGCGGCAAGCGTACCATTTCCATCGGATAGTTAATCCTTGCCCTTTGGATACTCCCGGAATCTTGCTGACTTCGTGAAAAACTGGTAACCACTGAGGCTGGTAAAGGACTCTTGTTAGAATAGGGCCGCTTCAGATCCGAATTTGAGACATTCATGGCAAGAACCACCGCCAAAACTGCCAAGGCACCAGCCAGCGCGAAAACAGACGCTCGGGAGTCGCCAGCAAACAAGCTACGACGGCTGAGACTCTTCTCCATACGAATCCGCGTTCGGAGAACCGTGTCAAAATCAGGAGACGTCTTAATCCGCTTCAAACCTCTGAGTTGCGCCTTCAAAGCGCTAAGGCTATTGAAAAGCTGCAGAGCTTCGGCATCATCCGCCAGCCGTTTATCGATCTCCTTCCTCTTCTCCGTTGACAGTAGACCATCAAGATAATCCATCATGTCCTGCTCAAACTGCTTCCAAGTTGTCATAGACGCTCCCTTGTTCGACATTGATAAACGTTACTGATTTATCGACACGTTGAACAAAAATCTATTTTTTTTTCAGCAAGTGTTTCAGTTTGCCTTGAAGTTTCAGCCGCCCTCGGTTGACGCGGGATTTCACGGTACCAATCGGAACTTTGATGATCTTACTAATCTCCTCGTAAGAGAGTTCCTGCACATCGCGAAGAATTATCACTTCTCTGAACTTTGGGGATAAGTTATTAATTTCCCAATGAATTATCTCTTCCTGAATAACACTGTCTACCTGCGTTTCCGGGTTGTGGCCATCATCAGATATCTCATAATCACGATCTTCGAACCCCATGTCGGTAACGGAAAACATTCTCCTTCTTTTTCGACGTCGCAACTCCGTTCGTGAGAGATTTCCGGCTATGGTGTAAATCCACGTAGAAAATTTTGCGATCCGTTTGTAGGCATGACGCTTTCGGTAAACTCTCAGAAACGTCTCCTGAACGATGTCTTCTGCCTCTTCCTGGCTGCCGACAAAACGGTAAACGAAGTTCAAGAGTTGTTCTTTGTATCTCTTTACGATAAGGTCGAAAGCGTAAACATCGCCCTTTTGAAACCGCTCGATGAGATCTTCATCTGAAGGCCGATTGTCGCGGCGTTTGGGCTGCTCTGATTTTTGGGTCGTATTGTCGAAGTTTTCAACCATATCGTGATAGAAAAGTTCCTGTGCTATTTTGCAAACGTGCTGCGGAAAGATGGCTGACGCTAAGCGCTCAATAATTCGGACGTCAATAGGCTAATCCTGCTGCAATATTTGAACGAGCATTGTCTGCAACGCGATCTTGGGCGGCTGCTGGCTGGTCTTCAGTTTCAGATCTGTTTCCAGCAGGCAAACAAATACGTTCTCAAACAGTCGAAA
Organism: Caldithrix sp.; assembly: GCA_004357015.1. GTDB lineage: Bacteria > Zhuqueibacterota > Zhuqueibacteria > Oceanimicrobiales > Oceanimicrobiaceae > CR04bin15. The sequence continues at coordinate 1,876 of SMXE01000267.1, read as the reverse complement.
CGAGTACTTCGCCGCCATAGTCTTGTTCTTTTTGACGAAATAAGGCGCGATGCCGGCCAGTGCGGCAATTTCATTATCACTCTTCTTTTGACGCACCGCGCCCTTGATGACCAGCAAACTCACAAAGTGCCTCGTGATCATCGCCAGCATGCCTGTGTGCGATTCGCCGCTGTCAAGCATCTTGCTCATGATCTGCAGCGCATTCTCAATCTCGCGGTTGCCAATGGCGTCCGTTAAATGAAATACGGAAAACGTTCTGGAAAGTCCAACAACTCTTTGCACATCTTCCGCCGCAATCCTCTTCTCACCATTTAGATTCAGCAAGATCTTATTCAATTCATTTGCAATGGCGCGCAGATTGTTGCCGACACGGCTGTGAACAAGTATACTGGCGTCAGATGTAATCTCGTAACCCCGTCCGCGAAGATATTGCTTCATCCAACTCATGACTTGATTGTCGTAGAGTTGCTTGAATTCCACGAAACAGGTGTTGGATTTGATCTTGGTCCACGACTTGTTGCGGGCGGTGATTTTTTCTGCGATCAAAACCAGGCGCGTGGTCGATGATGGCCGCTCAAGATATTTGGCGAGCGCTTCCAGACCGGCGCCGGAAAGCTTGTTCACTTCCTTGACGATCACCAGGCGGGACTCCGCCAGCATCGGGTAAGCGCTTGCCGTATCAACTATCTTGCCGCCATCGACCTGGCTGCCGTAGTAGACGTCAAAATTGAAATCGCGCGTAGCCGGGTCAACTGTGTGAGTGATTCGCTGCAGGCAATCCTCGATCAGGAAATCCTCCGAACCACAGAAAAAGACAGAATTCGGCAGGCCTTTCTTCTCTAACAAAGAGATGAATTCAGAATAATTCATTTTCGATTTTTGCGGGACTCCTTTACGAAAGCAATTCTCAAAGTTGCCACAAAACCACCCCATACGATCCCAAGAATCACCACCATCATAATAATTGCTGAAGTAGACATCCAAAACTCCAATTCAATTAACTTCCTCTAATGGTTTTTTCAAACATCTTGTTATTCAACACAACAAGAATCACAATGGCCAGCAGCCACTGAAATATGCAGGTGCCAAGGCTAAAGGTGCGAAACGGGTTCCACCAGCCTTCCGGATCATAGGCAGTCACGGCCTGCCACGACCACCAAACTATCAGGACAACAAACTCAAGTGGGATCAGAAAAGTAACAATGCGGTTGAACCACCGGCCAGCGGCGAGATCGTTACCTTCAACATTGATCAACGTCGTCCGCATCTTGTCAACACCGTATTTGATGGCGGCGAACGTAAAAAACATGCCGCTGATGATAAGCCCGAGGCCCCAGACCCAGTCCTGGTTGTTGAAAAATTGCAAACTGAGCGCGGAAGGCAGGCCAAACAAAAACCCGAACGTAGCTACAAACAAAATTGCCCGGTGCCGTTCGAGCCCGGCATCCATGAAAATTCTGGTGGCCAGTTCAAGCATGGCGATGAGCGATGACAGCGCCGCAGAGGCCAGGGCGAGAAAAAAGACAATCATGAAAAACGAACCCAGCGGCATCTGCTCAAACAGCTTTGGAATCCAGATAAAGGTGAGTCCGGTATTGCCGGAGGCCATCGCTTTCATCGCTTCATCATAGGGCAAAATTGCGAATATAGTTGGCAAAATCACCATTGCTGCCAGCAACGAGGCCGTGTTGTTGCCCAATCCGGCGATAAACGAATTCAGAACCACATCCTCTTCCTTCTTCATATAAACAGCGTAGGTCAGGATGAGACCCCAGCCAGCGCCGGTGGACCAGGCAGACTGTGAGAGCGCCTCCAGCCATGTCCTGTAGTTCAGCAACGCCGCCAGATTCGGCTCGAAAAGATAATTCAGCCCGCT
>SMXE01000023.1 GCA_004357015.1 Caldithrix sp. | reverse complement strand
AGCAAGTATGGCCGATGGCCTCGATAACGCGGTCCGCCTGTTCCAACAGGTGCTTCGGCGGCCGTTTGCCAACCAGGGTGCCGCCAAAATCTTCCTGCACCCGAAAGTCCCCATCGGCAGGTTTTCTCAGCACGGAGTGGCTGAACTCACCGTCAAAATAGATCATGGCCCACTCACCGTTGCTGGAGATTTCTGGGATGTATTTCTGCACGATGATCTGGTTATGCTGGTTCAGAAAGGCCGTCAGCTTTTCCTGATTCTCCCGGGGTCTGGCCGGAGCCGTCAACCACGTTGCGTAGGCATTTGCCGAGACAACCGGTTTGATAACGGCTTGCTTCCAGTCTCGTTCTTGCAGCAGCGACTGCAACTGCGAGGGGGATTCTTTATTCGCGAGAACGGTCGGAACGATAGGGATGCCTTTTTCACCCAATTCCAGCAGGTAGTTTTTTTTGCTGTTCCAGCGCAGGATATCCGGATTGTTGAAGACCACCACACCTTCGCTGCTCATCAGATCGATCCACCGAAAGAAGTCGTCGTATCTCTTGTGGTAGTCCCAGCACGAACGGATGAAAAGGGCGTCAAATTGGTTCCACGCCATATCTTTCGAATCCCAGACAACGGGTTCGACATCGACACCGCAGTAGAGGAGCTTGTTGAGTACGAGTCTGTCGTCGCGGGTCAAATCGGAAAATTCGTGTGAAGTTGCAAGTGCGATTTTTCTCATTTCCATCTTTCTCTGTCATACGGGTTCCGGAATCCGGAACCATGGTTTGGCAAGTCAATTTTTGGGACAGCGCTGATAAACAAAATAAGAAATCAACTCCAGATAATCAAAAGAAAATCGCAGTGCGCCGATTAACGACGAACTTGCACGAATTCGTGTGCATTCGTGGTTGCCTTCTTCTCGAGCCTCACATTTGCGGTTCAGCGTTTTCAAAAAGGCGTCGTAATCGCGATAGTCTGCAATTTCATGTCATTTTGCCCTGTAATAAAAATGAAATGGAATTTGTAAATCTTAATTTATTTTGATAGCGTGTTGCATTCAGGAAAACCTTTCTGCTGACGAACTATGAAGTAGGAAAGTTCTTAGTGTGAAAATCCGAAATGCAGCATAAAAACAAATTTTGGCGGCTGGCGGTTTTCCTCTTGAGCGTTACGCTTGCTTCGGCGACGACGGCTGGTGAGCGCCGGTGCATGTCACCGGGCGACCATGAGTTGGTACTCGTGCATGGCGACCGCACACGCTATTACTTGCTCCACCTTCCGTCGCAGTACGACCACACCAAGCTGGCGCCGCTGGTTCTGGTTTTGCATGGTGGTGGCAGTAACGCGCAGAACGCTGCCAGAATGACGCGAATGAGTGAGAAAGCCGACCGGGAGGGTTTTCTGGTTGCTTACCCTTACGGCAGCGGTTTCTTTCGCAAGCGTGTGCTCACCTGGAACGCCGCCAACTGTTGCGGGCGTGCAAAGCAAAACGATGTGGACGACGTCGGTTTCATCCGCACTCTAATTGACACGCTGCTCACAAATTATGAAATTGACCCTGCCCGCGTTTACGTGACCGGCATGTCCAACGGCGGCATGATGGCGTTCCGGCTGGGCTGCGAGCTGGCGGATAAAATCGCGGCCATTGCGCCGGTTGCCGCGGCGTTCAACGACGACCCGTGCGAGCCGTCCGCGCCGGTTTCCGTTATCATGTTCAACGGCACCCTCGACGACCGGGTACGCTATAACGGCGGGGTGGGTAAAGGCCGGGAGAAGCGCATCGACCGGTCCGTGTCTGACGCTGTTGTGTTCTGGGTTGAGCACAACCACTGCACACTGAAGTCGGACCTGGAAAAGCAAGGCAAGATCGTTCGTGAGGTATTTTTTGGGGGCAGGGAAGGCGCCGCGGTTGTGCTTTACACTATTCGCGGCGGCCGTCACGCCTGGCCCGGCGGCCGGAAAGGTTACCTGTTCGGGGATGAGCCTACGCGTCGGCTTTCCGCTACCGATGCCATGTGGGAGTTTTTTGTGAAGCACCCAAAGTTTCATACCGGTAAATGATGAACTTTTCCACCGGTTCCCACGACAATATCCAGGGCAATCTTCTGATGGAGGACGCGTAAAATCCGCCCATCGGTCCCACGCGAGAGAACGTCGCGGCGGTACCGGCCACGACAATTTCATCGATCTTTTGCAGGCGTTCAAAATCCTCGGTTTTGATCTTCTGCTTGTCCACCATATCTGGCGCAACCAGGAGATCACCGTCCTCGAGATTCGTTTGCAAATAATCGTATTCTTTCATCCCGGATTGCTGCGCATACCATTTCCAACCCCAGTGGCCTGTAAACCAGATAGCGTTGGCCTTGGCGTACTTGGCCTTTATTCCCTTGGCATAGTGACGGTAAACGTCAGCATAAACGTAATCTGAAACACCAAACAGAATTGCAAAAGCAGTATTGAGGACGACGGTGAGAATCAGCGTCCGTTTGCTAATGCTGGCCAGTGACTTCCCCAAAAGCAGAAGGGTTGGCGGAATTATAAGCAGAACATGGCGCACGGCAATCGCCGGCGCAAATAAAATAATGAAAAGAAGCGCACCGACAAGCCAGGCAAACAATAGCAAATCCCGTGTGCTTTCAACGCAATGCGCGCGCGACCGGTAGACTTTGAGAGCATGGGCCGCGAGCATGCCGAGAAGGAACAGCGCATTTGCGAGAAATACTGCCCGAAGCAGGCTGTAATTGAGCGGTTCGTCGGCCAGGTGCAGCCCGAGCCCGCAAACCACGGCGGCGACCGCGAGACTTGTGAGCAGGAAGTTTCGACCCCCCTTTTGTTGCCAGAGAGTTGTTGCAAGAAGCGGCGCGAATGGTGTGATCGCACCAAGGCAAATTGCCCAGCCAACCAGCCTGATAAACAGCCTGCCGGCGCTGTAAGCCACAGGTTCACGTGACAACAAATGCACGTCACCATAGTCCAGGTAGTTGAAAAGTGACCAGACGGCGAGGGTCAGAAGCGGCACTGTCAGAGTCCAGAGCATCTTCCACTTTTTTCTGAGCGCGATTTCTAAAACCAGTATGGGTAGAAGAACCAGACTTGAGTATTTGATGAGAAGTGCGCACGATGCCGCCATCGCCGCTACCACATAACCCTTATCGGAACGCTGAACGTATATGAGAAGCGACCAGAAGAATACCAACCAAATGGCGAGGAGGGGCACATCCACCATCAAATTCTGAGATGGAATGAAAGCCGGCGCCATACAAAAGAGCGCTGTGAGGTAGAGTGCGTTTGACTTTGATTGTGCTCGCGCGATTAAAAAGAAAAAGACGATCGCCAGCAGGCTGAATATGGCCAGCAACAAATGCAGTATCACTTCACTTTCTCCAAACAGAAAGACGACTAACGCGATCAGATAGAAGAACAGATGCGGTTGATTCAGCTTGTGAATGGGCTCTGCCGTGTCAATCCAGTTGACCGTTTGGGACATCGGGTGTAGTGGGTCGTTTTGGATGGCTCGCGCAGTCTCAAGGTGAGCCGTGTCGTCGATGTGGTAGGCTTTGGTCAAGTTGAAGGCGGTGACAAAGAGCCAGAAAACCACTAGAATGAAGATCGATTTGTGTCTATTTCTGAGCGCCAAGGGCTTTTCCTTCGATTGGTTACGAGACAGGGTGCCTCCGCCAATCTAAGAAAAACCAGGAGCGAAATCCAGTCATTCATCGGCTTCCGGGATGGCAGCCGACTACTTGCAAAGGAATTGAAACTGAACGTGGGGTTGTGCTATCTTACCAGGCTCATTTTTCTGGCTTGACTGTATTCTCCGGCTCTGATTCGGTAAACATACAAACCCGTGGGCGTCGGGTTGTCGGAATCGTCTTTGCCATCCCAGCGAACCTCATGATTGCCTGCCGGATAGTCACCATCGATGAGGGTACGAACTTTCTCACCTAACAGGTTGAAAATGGTCAGCTTCACATGGTGCTTTTGGGGGAGACGAAAAGGGATCCCGGTATCGGGGTTGAACGGGTTAGGGAAGTTTTGCTCCAAGGAAAAGCCTTCGGGAATGAGCGCGGGCAAGGGCACGGTTGTCGTGATGCCTCCGAAACTCGCAAACACGCCACTGCCGTTGGTGCCTGCAAACGTATGGCCACGTGGGTGGATCGTGAGGGAAAAAATTCGATTATTTGTTAGACCATCGTTCACTGGCTGCCAGCTCTGGCCATCGGCCGAAAAGAACACGCCACCGCCATTGGTGCCGGCGAGCAGCAAGTCCATGCCGTTGCTGGCCAGCGCCATCACAAATAAATTATTGAGACCGGAGTTGACGGATTGCCAGCTATCATTGCTGCCGGACAGTCGAAAGACGCCGCCGCCGTTTGTACCCACAAAAACGCCACCGCCCGACGTAAAGGCGAAGGCATTGATGCTGAGGTTCGTCAAGCCCTGATTGATTTGCGTCCACTGCAGGCCGTGATCATTGGATCGAAACACGCCTTTCAACGTACCTGCATAGAGGTCTCCACCAGGACTTGCTGCCAGGGTTGTCACAAAAAAATTGGTTAGACCTGCGTTTATTCTTGACCAGGTCTCGCCTTTGTTGCTGGAGAGAAAAATACCGCTACCAAACGTTCCGGCCAGCAGGTTGCCCTGGTTATCGACTGCCAAGTCTCCAACGGTACTTGTGGGTAGACCTTCGTCAATCGAGATCCATTGATGACCATTGTTGTTCGAGCGGAATACGCCGTCGTTGGTGCTGACGAACATCTCTCCCGTTAACCCGGCGGCCAGGGAAAGTGCGCGCTGGTTGCTTAGACCATTGTTTGCTTCCTCCCAAGTGACGCCGTCATCTGAAGACCTGAAGACGCCACCAACAAATGATGCCGAAAAAATATCGCCGCTCGGGCCAGTGGCAAGATCAAGGATATCAGTGTTGGTCAGGCCGACGTTTCTCGCTAACCATCCCGAGTTCGCCAAATTGCTTCGAAATATTCCGCCGGTCTGCCCACCGGCAAAAATGTCCTGGCTTGAATTGACCACGATAGCAAAGATGTTCGTCGCCTTGAGACCGTCGTTCGTTTCAGTCCAGTCCCGGCCTTGATTCGCCGAGCGGAAAACTCCGCCTGCTGTGCCGGCAAGTATTTCTCCGCCAGCAGCAACTGTCAGTGCGTGAACGGCCAGACTGGTGAGACCGGTGTTCGCGGGGTTCCAGGTATCGCCGTCGTCATCGGAGCGGAATATGCCGGCGCCAAATGTACTCGCGTAGATAGTGAGGTCGCCGCTGGTTGCAAGCGCGCGGATAGAATAGCTTCCGAGCTGGGTGAGCTGGATCCATTCTTCGCCGCGATTTGTGGTGCGGAAGACCCCGCCAGCAATTGTACCCGCAATCACGTCATCATTCGGTGAAGTAACCAGCGCCTGAATGTAGCTGCTATTGAGTCCATGGTTGACGGGTATCCAGCTTTCACCCCCTGAATTTGACCGGAAGACGCCCCCGAACTGCGTGCCGGCAAAGAGGACTCCCTGGCTGTCTATGGTGAGTGACAGAATATTGCTTTCGGTTAGGCCGCTGTTGACTCGGTCCCAGGTTTGACCGTTGTCAATCGAGCGAAAGACACCCGAGCCAAACGTTCCTGCAAAGATAACTCCGGCCGAATTAATTGCCAGACTCGTTACCTGCCTGAAAGGTAGACCATCGCTTGCCGGCTGCCAGTGCCCACCATTGTCGTGAGACACGAAGACACCGACAGTTGACCCCGAAAAAATGTGGCCCTCACTGGTAATTGCGATCGCTGAGATGTTGCCACCATAAGGCCCATTTGATTGTGCCCAGCGAAAATCTTGGGAGAATGCTGGCGCGTAGATTGTGATGGAAAATAGCAAAACAGTATGAAGTCTGAAACCAAAGATGTCATGCATGATGCAAAACCACATTATGTTTTGACAGGGTGACCAACAGATTGTGGTCATGATATTATGAGCTCTATCGATTCACCGCCACGCAAGTGATATGCCACAGGGGCAGGGCCGAATAAACTGTAACTCTTGCATAATAAAATTAATGCCTTAAGTTGTTTGCTGACAGAGGATATATCAAAAATTGTAATTTTGCCATTTAACAAGTGTGACAGTTTATTTAGAAATTATGTTGCTGTTAACCCATTTCGAGTCGTTCTATTTCTCAACGACTAGGCAATTTTGTCCCCTGTGGGATAATTTTGCCGCGTGCAACATGCCGACTAGGTAAACCAGAAAGAACGGCGTCGCTGCTGTTGCCGACCGTGCAGACGGAGTTCTCGTGTTACTCGATGATCAACCGAATCTCACACCCGAGACCCTGAATCGTTTCGTGGAAATATTCTGGGAAGGCAAAAAGAAAATCGTTGCTGCTCGTTATGGCGGTGTCATAGGAAATCCGGTTCTGTTTCATGTGCGTTTTTTCCGGATCTGCAGCAACTGCAAAAAGACACCGGTGCACGTTCACTGCTGCAACGCTTCTCCGAAAACATTGCGGCCATAGACATCGCTGCTGACGAAGCGTCGACGTGGATACCCCAACTGATTTTGAAAGGTTGCAATAAATTTGTTCTTCAAACAGTGAAAAACTACTTGACATTCTTTTCATATTTCTTTAATGTTTTTACACTTCTGTTACCCGATTTCAATTCATCCATTGGATCCAACTCTAGGAGCTTCTTGTGAAAATCGAAGGCAGTTTCGAAGTTTCCGTCACTTCCAAAGTGTTGTGGGATCTGCTGCAGGATCCGGAATTCTTAAAGGAAGTCATGCCAGGCTGCAAGGAAATTAAGCAAACCGGTGAGGACGAATTCGTTGGAATCATCGTGGCCAAGGTAGGCGCCATCGCCAGTCAATACACCACAAAGTTCTCCATCCACGATAAGAATCCACCGCATAGCTACCGAATGCATCTTGAGGGTGAAGGCAAAGGGGGCTTCGTCCGGGCAGATGTAAATGTATCCCTTGAACCGAGCGAAGCGGGCACACTCCTGAAATATGCTGGCAACGTTGCCATCGGCGGCACCATCGCGCGTATCGGACAGCGCCTACTTGATGCAGCGGCCAAAATGCTACTCAATCAGGGGTTCAAGGCTCTGAAGAAGAAAGTCGAAGAGCGCGCGGCCCAATAGGGCGCAGCACATAACCATATTTGTTTTTGCTTCCCTGAATTTTTTGCACCCGGGAACAGCTTCGCCTGAACACATGCTTTCACGCAATACTTTTTCACTTCGGTCAGGCGCCCGATTGATTTTAGTTTGCACTTTCATTTGCGGCTGCGCCGCGCCGGTTTCCACTTTACTCACCATTCAATTCAGGAGGGACGTATGGCTTACACCATTAAACTCACGGTCAATGGCGCCGCCCACGAAGCGGATGTTGATGCCCGCGTCTTGCTCGTACATTTATTGCGCGACGAGTTCAGGTTGACAGGAACGCATGTGGGATGCGACACCAGCCAATGCGGTGCATGCACTGTACTTGTAAATGGCGTTGCAATGAAATCCTGCACCATGTTTGCTGTGCAAGCCGATGGCAGCGAAATTACAACCATCGAAGGACTGGCCGGGAATGGCGGCATGCACCCGATCCAGAAAGCGTTTAAAGAGGAGCATGGTTTGCAGTGCGGCTTCTGCACGCCGGGTTTCATCATGTCTACTCATGACTTGTTTCGGAACAATTCCAACCCGAGTGAAGAGGAGATACGCCACGCACTTGAGGGCAATTACTGCCGGTGCACCGGATATCAGAATATTGTGAAAGCAGTGCAGACGGCAGCCAAAGATATGTAATCAGAGAAATTCTGAGGAGCAAGCATTATGTCCAAATACATTGGAGTTTCAGTCAAACGAAAAGAAGATGAGCGTTTCGTCGCCGGAAAGGGACGTTACACAGATGATATCGTCCTGCCAAACATGACGTACGCGCACATTGTGCGGAGCCCACACGCCCACGCGAAATTAAGATCCATCAACGTCGATAAAGCAAGAGCGCACCCTGGCGTCGTGGCTGTTTTTACCGGCAAAGACATGCAGGATGATGGCGTGGCCTCGGTTCCCAACGCCTGGGGCATCGGTGAGGACATGAAAGAGCCGCCGCACCCGCCGCTGGCAGTTGGCAAAGTGCGGCACGTCGGCGATGGTGTGGTAGTCGTCATCGCCGAGGATCGCTACATTGCAAAGGATGCCGCAGAATTGGTGGAAGTGGATTACGAGGTCTTGCCGGCGGTGGCCGATGCCGCGGAGGCCATTAAACTGGGCGCACCTGCTGT
>SMXE01000266.1 GCA_004357015.1 Caldithrix sp. | reverse complement strand
TGGCGAGGTCTTCGGAAACATCCACGCCGTTGCTGCCGAGTGCATAGGCGCCTTCAGTATTCTCTCTGAAGAACATCCAGTCAATGCCCTCTTGTGGCACTTTTACCGGACGGACGTTGGCGAACAACTCCAGCTCTTTCCGCATAGCAACGTTGGCGCTCTCAACGTTGGGCCAGGGATCACCCTTCCGTGGGGTCGTCGTCGGGCCCTTGAGCGTGACATGGCATTTCTTGATCTCCTGCAGCACATCGTCCGGAATCGCCTTGCCGACCTCAGCGCGCTTCTCGATGGTCAAACCCTCTATCACGAGGAGTTCGACTTTTCCGGCAGCGACCTCTTCTTGCAGGAGGAACTCGAGAACGCGTTGCGCTTCAGCGGCGATAAAGGGGCCGATGCCATCACCCCCCAGAATCCCGATGATGATGGGGCTCAATGCCTTGTAATCGATCCAGTCCGACTCTAGTTTCATGCGCTCAACGCGCTCCAATTGTAGTTTTGCTAATTCCACAAAATGGTTCTGAGCTTCCTGCAAACTTCCGGATGACATAATTACTCCTTAACTAATTAAATATAATAGACTTCTGCAAACTACACTTAGAACAGGTATACAGGCTTTGGCCTGCCTCAATCAATTCCAACCTAAATTGAACACCAGATTTTGCAGAACTCTAAAGAAAATTTCAGGTTCAATAGATTTGCGATTCCAGAATTATTTGCTTGAATCAACTTCTAAATTACGCTATTTTGGTAGCTTGCAAATAAGTATAGTTAATGTCTGAACGAAAACGGCACTCGCCTGCCACTCCTGCATGCTTTAAGCAGGGATCTCCTGCCTATCCGGTATCAGACAACTGACTGACCGGAATGGCTGCACAAAACGAGTTTTCGTTCAGGCACAAGTTAATATAGTATTTCCGGCCTGACGATCAAGCAATAATTCGGTCACAACCCGCACCGCATCTGCGCCAAAACAACGCTTTCAAATAATTGCATTTATTTACGATAACATTGCCATAGGAGCTTCTTGCCCCAAACGATGCACTCGACGAACTTCTACTCACTGGTTCATGACGACGTTCAAAAAATAAGAAGACAAACCGTAGCAATCATTGGCGGAGGCGGCAAGTCCTCTTTGCTAAAACGACTCGCCAGGGAACTCTTGGAGGAACACTTAAGAGTCATTGTGACATCCACAACGAAGTTTCAGGCGTTTCCCAAGATGAGACTGGTGTTGCAAAAAAACAATCCGGCCTATCTAAAAGAGGTAGAAGCGCGTCTTGACGAAGCGCAGATTGCGCTTGTTGCAAGCGACTATCATAAAGCAAAAAGCAGACTGCTAGGCGTGGACACGGCCACCATTTCACAACTCAAGAAACACGCCGACATCGTGCTGATCGAGGCTGATGGCTCCCGGCAGCGCGGTCTGAAAACACACCGCGATTACGAGCCGGTCATCCCCAAATACACCAAAACGGTCATCATCATTTGCAGCGCCGATATCGTAGGAGAATCGCTGGGGGACGACAAGGTTCACCGGGCGGAACTGTTTGCCAGGAAATGGAAATTGTCTTTGGGCGCCATCCTGACGCCGGAAATAATTGCTCGGGAATTGCTGTCACCGCACGGTTACATGAGGAATGTCCCAATCAAGGCCAAGGTGATCATCTTCATCAACAAGTCCGACCGGAACTCGGTCGGCGGCAAACTCCTCGCCGAGCGACTGGTGAATGGCACAGACTTCCCTGTGTTTCTGGGGAGTCTTAAAAGAGGCCGGCTTGAGAGGGTCACTTTGAATTCGACGATATGAAGTTATCATGCTCGCTAACGTTTAGAGGCAGCGTGAGTGTTTAGGCTTGCACAAAAAGAACACCTGATCGTTCCGGCGCACGTTGACCACCTGGCCAACCTGCGCGATTTCGTCGTTCAAATCGGCGAAAAATACCGTTTTAGCCACAAACTCGTCAACGCGTTCAAACTCGCGGTGGACGAGGCCGCCACCAACATTATCGAGCACGCCTACGGCGACAACGAAGGCTACATCACCATTCAGGCGATCATTCGCCGCAAGAGTTTGACCATCAACCTGATCGACCAGGGTATCTATTTCGATCCCAAATGGGTGAAGTCGCCGGATATCAAGAACAATCTCGACGAGAACCTGCCCACGGGACTCGGCATCTTCATGATGCGCCGGCTGATGGACAAGGTTGATTATTGCAAGACAGAAGCTGGCAATGAACTCAGTTTGACCAAGATAGACAGCGGCCGTGGAAAAAGATTGAGCTTCGCTTCACTTGCTGACCTACCAGCTTCGCTCAAGATGCGGTATGTTGCCAACGCCGCATTTCTGCTGGCCATCGTTCATCTGCTGGGTTTTGCCTATTTCTATTCACGTGTCGCCGATAAGATTGCTGCCCCATATTTTCAGTCAGGCAAAAAACTGAGCAAACGCCTTTCGAAACAACTTGGCAGTGTGCGGCCGGAATTGCTCGGCGGACCGGACGGTTCGGATTATATCGACGCGATCATGCTGCCAGTTTCTGATGAAAACATGGGCAGGATTTACAGCTTAAGCCTTGAAGACACGCTCGGCAACGTGGCATGGTCAACCATTTATAGCGAAATAGGTCAGCCATTTGAACGGCCTGCCAGTCCGATCCTAACAACAAGCGGCGCATTGTCTTATGTTGTCGATGGAACGACGGAAATTTTCGAATTTCAGCACCCGCTCACGGCACACGACCGTGCGCTTGCTTTTAAAAGTGTGCACGTCCTGCTGCTCGGGAGCTATCTCGAATCTGAAATCCAGGCAAAGGTACATTACTATGTGAAGCTGGCGTTCTTGAGCTTCGGCTTGAGCTATGGCATTCTTCTCTTGATGATTTATGTCGTCACCTATCCCTTGCGCAAGCTCTCCCGTTGGGTGCGCGATGTGCGTGAAGGCGAGGTTCGCAACGACCTCGACATCGATTCAACTTCGGAAATCGGAGAAATTGCCCGTGCCTTCAGCGACATCACGGAGAAGTACCGCGAATCGCAAAAACATCTCGCCACGCGGGAAAAATTTGAAAAAGAAATTTATCTCGCACAAGAGGTTCAACGCGCTCTTCTCCCGGAAAAAACGCCTGTGCTGGAGTCTCTGGAAATAGACGCTTACTACGAACCGGCTGAGACTGTCAGCGGAGATTTTTACGACTTCATCGAAATCGACCAGGACGCCGTCGGCATTGTCGTGGCGGATGTTGCCGGCAAAGGAGTGCCTGGCTCCATGGTCATGACCATGATACGTACGGCGCTCAGAACCGAAGCCCGCGGCCAGAGAGACGCCGCAGAAGTGCTGCGCCGGGTAAACGAATTTGTTTTCAACGATATGGCCAAAGGCTTGTTTGTAACAGTGTTCTATGTCATCATCGACACCAAAGTGCTGACCCTGAATTTCGCCAGCGCCGGGCACACACCTATGATTTTGCATCGCGGCCGCAGCAAATCCAGCTTTTACATCAACCCGGTGGGATTCCCCATCGGGCTCAAGCTGCCGGAGCCGGATTCGTTCAACATCCGAATCGAATCCGATACCATTCAGTTGGAGGAAGGGGACACTGTCCTTTTATATACGGACGGCCTGACAGAGGCCATGAATCGCAAGAGGGCGCTTTTTGGCGAGGAGCGGCTGCTCACAGCCATCCGCCAGCATCACGCCGATCCCCTGCTCGCGTTTGTCGAAAATCTCAAAAACGCAGTCTATTCTTTTAGAGAAGGAACACCACAACACGACGACATCACGCTCGTTGCCATCAGAAGAAAGTCGGTCAAAACGGGCAAGAGCAGCAGGACAGACGCTTCACCAGTTGATGACAGCATTTCTGTCGAAGCAAAATTCCTGAGCATCGAAGAGGTCACCAGAATTCTGGATGTTGTCGCGGCGCAGCCGGAATACGAGGCTGAAGAGATCCAACGAAAGCTGAAGACCAAGCGCTATCAGAACACGGAAATCGACATAGCTCGAATTGAAGCGGAGCTGCGCCGACGCGGGCTTCATACCCCCGGTCTGCGATTGCTGTTCGCACAAACCTGTGAAAGCAGCGACCGTGAAGTGCGCCCCCCAGGAACACCCAGGTTGAATCTTACAGGAAGCGTTAGGATGGCGCGTAGGAAACGCCCGAAGCGAAAGCTCAAGGTTGCGCCCGATGGCGGCATCAAGGCTAAGCCGCCCGCAGAACAACCGACGCCAGACCCGGCCGATACCCGCTCTGCTTTCCTACCCCTTGCCGCGAAACCGGTTTATCGCCAGGAAACACCTAAATCCTCGGAGATTGCCCCCGAGGATGAGGCGGAATTTGTCTTTGGCGATTTTATCGACGATCTCATCACGGTCACCGCCCGCCCCGGGCCAGCAGTTGAGGAGCAGGAGAAGACTCCGGTGGTAGAGGACAAGACTGAGGAAGCACCACTGCAAGCGGGTGAGAGTCCCAAGTTGAAGGAAGATCCGCCGGATGAAAACCCAGAATCCGTTCATCCAGTTGCCGAGAAACCAACGGCCCTGGCGGAAACTGAAAATGCCGCAGAGCTGGAAGTAGGCTCGGCATCGCCCGTGATGGAGGACGGACACGAAGTCCTGGAAATATCTGCCGAAACAGAATCCGAAAACAAGGAGAGTCCCGAGTTGGAGGTTGAAGAACCTGTCACGGACCCGACTTCTGCAGTTCAGGACGACATTTCTGATTCCTTGGTTGATTCCATCTTCCATGGCTACCTTGCAGAACAACCAAAGCCTGATGGCGCACCGCGCAGGGAGCAGCCTGACAGCACAGGCACGATCACCGAACGCCAATGGACTGACGGGGCGCCCGAAACTTCGGATTTGGCAGAGCCTCCCGAAGCCGCGGACGAAGACGATGAATACGCTTCTCTCCTGCCCTCGCCCGATGAAACGCTCGGCAAGGCAACCGGGCCGGACGAGGTCCTTGTAGAAGAGTCCGCTGACATGGCTGGCGAATCCGAAATCATCGAACAGACCCAGCCTCTCGCGCAGACCGAACAAGTCGAGGAGCCGCTCTCCGGGCCTTCACAGGAATCCGATCCTGCACCGCCGCATTCTACTGAGGAAGAATTGCCGGCTCCAGCGGACACCGTGCCCGAGGCCGTCGACATGGGTCAGGACGCTTTCGGGCCAGCCGAAGACGTCGATGCACCTGAGGCAGCGGCGCCACCGGAGGTTTTTCCGATCACAGAGTTAAAGGCGAACGAACTGGATGACCAATATTTTCAGCGGCCAAGAAAGCCGAAATCGAAAAAACAGCAAGCACCAGCCAGCGAGTCTGATGTGCGGGAAAGCGGCGCCACGCTTGCAAACGCGCTGCTGGCTGCAGCGTCTAACCTGAGTGAGCAGCCCCCTGCCGTACCTGACGAGGCTCCTCCTTTGGAAGAGACCACAGACTTGCACGAAGGCAGCGACACAATCATGTCGGACGACGCCTACTTTTCAGCCACGGTGGAATCGTTGCTCGCACCGCAAGGCGAAGCGACAACTTTTGAAGACTCTCGCACGGAAGACATCGAACCGCCTTCCGAAAAGACGCCAACGCCAACAAAGGACCACGAGCAGACCGCAGCCAGACAATTCTCTGAACGAGAACTGGAAGCGGGAGAAGCTCCTGTACCGGAGCGTTCAGAAGAAACTGCAGAGCCTGACGGCGAAGATGAGGCGATAGAGTCTGTATTTAGAACAATTGAACTCGATGCCATCGTGGGGCACGCTCCTGATGATGCCGACGATCAAACAGAGCCTGCCACACCTGGAGATGAAATGCCCGGTGCAGACATAGAAGTACCACCCATGTGGGAAACCGCTTCGGACCGCGATGAAACAACTCTGCCGCCGGAAATTCCGGAGAGCACAGCGGCAGAAGACACCGGTTCAACCACTGCCACCGAATCTGGCGACGCCGCGCAACCTGAGGCCGCGGAAGAATCGGAACTGCAGCAGTTGCTGCAGCTTGGTATCCAGCGCTATCGGGAGAAAGACTACGAGCATGCCATCATCTATTTCAAAAAAGTTCTGAAGATAGACCCGAATTTTCACGATATCTATGCAATGTTGAGCAATTCCTATTTCCGAAACGACATGCTCGGTGAAGCGGTGGTCTGTTACGAGCAGTTGAAAGAGGATGGCGCTGCCGATATATCCAGCCGCGAGAATCTCGCACTCATCTACTGGAAGCTGGGGGTGCAGAAACTGGCCATCAAGGAATGGCAGGAAATTCTGCGCGAGAATCCGGAACGCAAGGATATCGAGGCCAGAATTGCTCGCGCACTGAGCAAGACTCGTCCGGTATCAGACGAGGCGGCGGCAACAGAGTCATCTTTGCATGTGGAACAACCCTCCAACGGACACAACGGCAACTCCGACCATATTCAATTGCTGCAGCAGGGTATTGAGTGCTATCGCACAAAGGATTACGAATCCGCGATTGCGATTTTCAAGCGGGTGATAGAACAATTTCCAGAGCAGAAAGAGGGTTACAACTACCTCGGCAACTCCTACTTCCGCAAGGGAATGCTTGACGAGGCAGCAGAAATATACGAGCGGCTCGAGGAGATGAAGTTTGAAAACACCGCAGTGTTGGAAAACCTGGGACTGATACGCGCGAAACAAGGCCAGTATGCAGCAGCAGCAGCCAAGTGGTCGAAAGCCCTGCAAAGAAACCCGGACCGTCTGGACCTCAAGCGAAAGATAGACAAAATCAAGGAGTTAATTTAACCTGCATTATTCACAAATTTAGGCAGTACCCAACTTAAGTTATTAACAATAAGCACTTATGGATTTATCAGTCGAAAAACTTTATTTCACCACGAAGGCCACGAAGTTCACGAAGGGAAAAGAACTCTAGCTGGTAGAAATATTTTTCACAAAAGCATAACAAACATAATCATAATCACTTACGACAAACCAGTTACCAAAAAAACCCATAGTTTCTTCTTCGTGTTCTTCGTGTTCTTCGTGCGCTTCGTGGTTCATGAATTATTCAGGTTAAGGAGTCAAATTTGACGTTTGCCGGTGCGCTTCCCCCACGTTAGGCCTCCACTCTCCACTCAAAATTCCCCTTGATTTTGCCACCCTGTTGCACTACTTTTCCCATCATTCAGAACCCCACTAACCAAAGGAGCAAAACATGCCTGACGCAAAGGTCGCCCAAAAGGCGCCGTACGTGATGGAGATGGAACCGAAGAAATACGCCTGGTGCGCTTGCGGCCTGTCGCAGAATCAACCCTTTTGTGATGGCTCTCACAAAGGGACCGGCCTCTCACCCATCATTGAGGAAATCACGGAGAGCAAGCGCGTAGCCTGGTGTGGCTGTAAACAAAGTGGCAACAAGCCGTTTTGCGACGGCACCCACAGCAGACTTTAGCGTAACTATTCAGCATTTGGCTGTTGGCCATTGGCATAAATTGGTTTCAAACGGTTCCTGTTGCACAAAAATGCAAACTTTTGATGAAGAGATTTTAGCGCTGAGGTCGCAAAGATCGCGGAGAAATGAAGTATGAAGAACAAGCCGTTGAAGATCAATGGGGTCAGATGGTAGTAGCGCATCTTCATGAAAATTGTCTCTTTCCTCCGCGCTCTCTGCGTTAATGTCCTCTTAGCTCTCCGCCATGGTCATTTACATGAGGGTTCGGTTCCGGCCCGCCGCGATAGGAATAATTCAGGTGAACCAAAGACCAAGAGATGACAAATAACCTTATCAGCAGGCCCAAAGCCAACAACTAAAGGACAGCCAAAAGCTGAACAGTTACACTTTACCCCATTTCAATACATTGCTATCTTGAAATTGAAGAGACCGAAAGCCAAAGCGGAATGAGCAAATACGACTTTGACATTGTGGTTATCGGCGGCGGCGCTGCCGGACTGACGGCATCGGGCATCTGCGCCACGCTGGGCGCGCGCACAGCCCTGATCGAAAAACACCGTCTCGGCGGCGACTGTACTTGGACCGGCTGCGTCCCCAGCAAATCCCTCCTCCACATCGCTAAACAGATCGCCAATGCCCGCAAAGCCAGGTCCCTCGGCGTCGATTTTACCGCTTCAGTGGATTTCGAAGCTGTGATGAAGTCGGTGCGCGCCACCCGGCAACGGGTTTATCAGGATGCTGACTCACCCGAGGTCATGCAGAAGCGCGGCGTTGAGGTCATTACGGGCCAGGCGGGATTTTTGGAGCCGCACACTGTTCAGGTTACGGAAAAGAACGTTGCTCAGAAAATAACATTCCGCTCGGCCATCATCACCGCTGGCGGTTCTTCGCTGAATATTCCCATCAGGGGGTTGCAGGAGGCTGGCTTTCTGACCAACGAAAGCATTTTTGAGATTGAAAAGCAGCCCGAGCACTTGGTCATTCTCGGCAGCGGCCCCATCGGCGTGGAGATGGCGCAGGCCTTTGCCCTGTTGGGGACAAGGGTCACGGTTATCGCACTTGACGAGCAAATTCTGATTCGGGATGAACCCAAGTGCACGCAGCTTGTCCAGGCAAGACTGGTAGAGCAGGGCATCCAATTTCATCTGGGAGAGACGATTCATTCTGTCAACAAAACATCAGGAGAATACGAACTGGAAGTAGGGCCTCTGGCTGGCGCGGATAAGAAAATCAAATGCGACGCCATCCTGGTGGCGGTGGGGCGTAAACCGAATCTCGAAGGACTTCGCCTGGAGAACGCCGGCATCAAATGGGACAAAGCCGGCATCCCGGTCAACAGGCAGTGCCGTACCAACGTCAGGCATATTTTTGCCGCCGGGGACATCACCACATTTTTAAAATTCACCCATGTGGCTGAAAACATGGCCAAAGCTGCGGCGGTGAACGCTGTCCTGCGCATGCCCTTCTTCAAGCACGAAGAGAAAGTCATCCCGTGGGTCACTTACACAGACCCGGAATCTGCGCACGTCGGGAAAACCGGCGCCGAGCTTGCCATGCAAAACGCAAAATTCGATACCATCGAGTTCCCATACAGCAAAATCGACCGCGCGGTCACCGAACACGAGGAAGAAGGTCTGGTGATCGTTCACAG
>SMXE01000265.1 GCA_004357015.1 Caldithrix sp. | reverse complement strand
TCCTGAATCTTTCAAGACCAAAGAGGTCAGCAAGCTTGGCGTTCTGGAATACATCCTGCAGCCCGAGGTCTATCCGGACCTTTATGGCGACATATACCACAAAGTCAGGATCAATTACTATCCCCCGCGCGGTGACAATAAGGAGGGGTGGGATAGTATTGACATTTTTGGCTGGCTTGGTTATCCCATGCAGATAAAAGTTGACTTTCTTTGCCGCGACAGCATTCTGGCGGCGCCCATCGTGCTCGACCTGATCTTGTTTCTGGATCTTGCCGACCGCGCCGGCATGAAAGGCATTCAGGAATGGCTGTCGTTTTATTTCAAAAGCCCGCAGGCAGCGGAAGGCCTCTACCCCGAGCATGACATTTTCATTCAATTGATGAAGCTGAAAAATACGTTGCGCTACCTGAAGGGCGAGGAGCTTATCACGCATCTCGGCCTGGAGTATTACGACTAAGCGGAGTTGTTCATGAATCGCTTGAATTACTCAGCTTCTGCAAAGTAACATGCGTTCCAAGCGGGCACGGCTGGAACCGTGTCACTTCTGAACGATGGTTATTACAACTCACTAACCGGGACCACTTCCTGACTTGGCCGATAAATCTCCGCTCAAAACTATTCTGAAAACTTCGCTGCCAGCGGTGATCGATCTCTCAGCTTCGACGTTCATGTGGACGTTTGAGGCTATTCTTATCGGTAAGTTGAGCGCCGCAGCCTTTGCCGGTCACGGGATGGCGGTTCAGATCATCATCGTCGTATTGACCCTGCTCCTGACTTTCATCGTCGGGAGTTCGATTATTATAAACCGCTATCTGGGCGCGAACAACACCTGGGAAGCCAACCACATCATGGGACAGGCGCTCATGATGGGCATCGGTATGACCATCCTCATTGCCGCCGGCTGGTATTTCGGCGCCGATTTTATTTTTCTGCTGATTCGCGAGGGCGGCTCCGAGGCGAGGCAGGCGGGTGTCATCTACCTGAAAACCGTTGCCATGTTCGGGCCGTTGGTGCTTACGAACTTTGTTGCGCTTGGGATTATTCGGGGCGCCGGTGAAACTCGCTATGCCATGATTGTCAATCTGTCGATCGTCTCACTTAACTTTGTGCTGGCGCCGATTTTCATTTTCGGCCTGTTTGGCGTACCCAGACTGGAAGTGCGCGGTGCGGCCATAGCCATGGGCATTGCACATTCTCTCGGCTTTTGCGGCACACTTTACCTGTTGCGGAGCCGAAAATGCGCGCTGTTCCTCTCCTTCAAAGAACTGACCACTCCCAACGTAAAAACCTTCAGGCGCCTGTTGAAAGCCGGGATTCCGACAACGGTCGAACAGTTGGTCTGGGCTGTGGGACAGTTGATTGTCTCGGGCTATGCCGCCACTTTAGGGATAACAGTGCTTGCGGCGCACCAGGTCTTCTTGAGAATCCAGGCCATCCTGTCCATGTTCTATCTGGGATTCAGTCTCAGTGCCATGACGCTGGTCGGGAGAAATATGGGGGCAAATGATCGTCAGGGTGTTCTCAAGACAGCCTTTACTGCCAACAGAGTGGTATTCGTCTTTTCTTTTGCCGTCTTTTTGATCATGGCCATCTTTTCGAAGCAGTTGATCGCCATCTTCACCTCTGACCCGCCAGTGGTACAATTGGGGTCGTCGGTTATTATTATTTTCGCACTCGTTCAAATTCCTAAGGCGCTTGATGGCGTTTTGATTGGCAACTTGCGCGGTGTAGGCGAACTCAAGTGGCTGATGTGGGTAACCCTCGCAAGCGTTCTCTTGTTCGAAATCGGACTGAACTGGTTGCTGCTCTTTGTACTGAATTATTCGCTGATGGCGCTCTGGTTGGTACATCTCGGCGATGAGATGGTGCGGTCTCTGGTGAATTTTCAGCGGTTTAAACGCGGCAAATGGAAGCTGGTTGACATTTAATACTAACCGCTTGACCCTTTGGTGTGGAGATCACAAAGCACGGTTTTGCTGCAAAATGTTGCAAAAACTTCAAACTATTCTTGCTGGAACTGACCCATTAACATGACTTTCCTACTTATGTTTGTCAACTCGGTGGGCTTCTTTGGCAATCATTTACGTTCGGAACCAAAATGAAATAGTTTGCTATGCGCGGATTGTTAGTAACTTTTGAAGGCATTGATTTTTCCGGGAAATCTCTGCAGGCCGGATTGTTAAGAACGCGGCTTACAAAGGAACATCGCCCCGCCATTTTGTTGCGCGAGCCCGGCGGAACTGAAATTTCGGAAAAGATCCGGAGAATTCTACTGGACAAAGAGAACTATCACATGACGGCGCAGGCGGAACTGCTTCTCTACTCAGCCGCCCGCAGCCAGATGGTGTCGGAACAAATCATCCCGAATCTCGAGCAAGGCAAAATCGTCATTTGTGACCGTTACTACGATTCCACCACAGCCTATCAGGGCTACGGGCGCGAAATTGATTTGGATTTTGTCACGAAATTGAATAAATTTGTAACTTATGCGGTTAAACCTGATTTGACGTTTCTGCTGGATCTCGATCCGGAGGTTGCACAAACGAGGAGCGAAGCCGGGAGCGGCCAATTCGATCGGCTTGAACAGGAAAATCTTGATTTTCATCGCCGTGTCAGACAGGGTTACCTCGAGCTCGCGGCGGCTGAATCTGACAGGTTTGTCGTGCTCGATGCGAGCCTGTCTCCGGAAACGATTCAGCAGGAAATTTATGAGCGTTTCAAGACAAAGATGGCAACATTACTGTAGTCTCATGGAGGTGTTGTAATATGGCAGCAAGAAAGCAAATCCTCGTCATTGTTGCATTGACGGCCATGCTGGTTATCCTGAGTGGTTGGTTCACGGGGCGGGTTTCTGCCACCGGCCCGGATTACTACCATCAGGTACAGAGGAATATCGAGCTTTTTGGCCGCGTTTATCAGGAGATTTCCAGAAAGTATGTTGAGGAAATCGACCCCGGCGAATTCATGAAGGCCGGCATCGAGGGCATGCTTGCAACACTGGATCCGTACACGGTTCTGGTTGAGAAGGAAGACAACCAGGAATTGCAGATCATGTCCTCAGGAAAATATGGCGGACTGGGCATGCGCATCGGTTTGCGCGGCGGCTGGCCAACTGTCGTTGAGCCGCCTTTTGACGGCACCCCTTCCACCAAGGCCGGTATTCGCGAGGGAGACAGAATCATCGAGATCGACGCTGTATCCACCAAAGGCCTGACCATCAACAAAGTGGCGAGCATGCTACGCGGTGACATAGGCAGCGAGGTCTTCCTGAAAATCGAACGCGCCGGTGAAATCACGCCGATTGAATTCCGTTTGATTCGCGCAGAGATCATCGTCACGGACGTGATTTATTCCGGCATCATCGAAAGCGGCATCGGGCTGATTCGATTGAGCCATTTTTCGAGAAATGCCGGCAAGGACATTGAAAAGTCTATTCGTGAACTCAAGAAGGGCGGACTCCGGGCACTCATTCTGGACCTACGCTCAAATCCCGGTGGTTTGCTGGACGCCGCAGTGAAGGTAAGCGAAAACTTTCTCGAAAAAGGCACGCTGATTGTTTCTACGGAGGGACGATCGGCCGGGTCAGATCAGCAGTACCTGGCGGCTAAGACACCGATTCTTGGGAACATACCGCTGGTGGTTTTGGTAAACGGGCTCAGCGCATCGGCCTCTGAAATCGTGGCCGGCGCCATTCAGGATCATGACCGCGGCGTCATCATCGGAAGCAACAGCTTTGGCAAGGGTTTGGTGCAGACCGTGATTCCCATCACAAGTGAAGCCGCCCTCAAAGTCACTACCGCAAGATACCTTGTGCCCAGTGGACGGTCTATCCAGGATCCGAGCCGGTTTCTGCCGGATCCCGACAAGATCCTCTATAAACCGCCCACCGACAACTCCGAGAAAAAGTCGGATGAAGAGACGGAGCTTTCCGCACGAAATGAGGTCGAACAAACATATCACACCGATAAGGGACGCGAAGTTCTGGCAGCCCACGGCATCACGCCCGATATCATCATCGAGCCGGAACAGCGTTCTCAATTTGAGATTGAATTGTTGCGCAAAACCATGCCGTTTCAATTTTCGGTCATGTACGCTGCCCAGCATCCGGAATTGCAACGCGGTTTTGAAGTGACCGACGAGATGTTGGAGGCGTTCAGGCAGTTTCTCAAAGAAAAAGGGTTCATTTACAAATCCCAAGCTGAATTGGCTCTACAGAGGATTGAGAAGATCGCACAGGAGAGCCAATACCTGGCGTCCATATCTGCTTCGGCAGAGGAGATACGGTCGGTCATACTTGAACAAGAGAGCAAAGCCTTTGGGAACAGCCGCGATTTCATTCAGGAAGAACTGGAGGAGGAGATTTCAGCAAAACTCTGGGGCTCGCGAGCCGAGACAGAAGCGTCGATTGACCATGATGAGACAATTCAAAAAGCGATGGACATTCTTGCTGACCGAGAGAAATACGATGCTATCCTGACTGCGGTTGATGCAAAATAGTCAGACAGATTGGTGCAAAATACGCACGGCCGGATTTTTAGGTTACCGATTTCGAACTATTATTCAAACTCTTTTCGTGGATGGAGGAATTGATGCAGAACAGATATGTTTACTTATTTGGAGAGGGCAAAGCCGACGGAAATGCGGATATGAAAAATCTTCTGGGAGGCAAAGGCGCAAACCTGGCCGAAATGTCCAACCTTGGACTGCCGGTGCCGCCTGGATTTAGCGTCACAACAGAAGTCTGTACACACTACTACAAACACGACAAACAATATCCTGCCGAACTGGAAAAGCAAGTCGAAGAAGCGATTGCGTATGTGGAGAAAATTCTTGGCAAGAAGTTCGCAGATCTGGAAAACCCGCTGCTCTTTTCAGTTCGTTCCGGAGCAAGAATCTCAATGCCTGGCATGATGGAAACGGTTCTGAACGCTGGCCTGACCACGAAAACCATTCCCGGGATGATCAAAATGACGAACAATAAGCGTTTCGTTTATGATTCCTACCGCCGGTTGATCTCGATGTACAGCGACGTTGTGATGGAGAAGGCGGCCGGTATCGAGCCGGAAGAAGGTCAGGGAATCCGGGCGCAACTCGAACGCATGCTTGAGCAAGTCAAAAAGGAGAACGGCCACAAGAGCGATAATGACCTGACCACGGCAGATCTGATTAACCTGACCGAACGCATGAAAGAGAAGGTGAAAGAAGTGCTGGGCAGGGAGTTCCCGGATGATCCTTATGAGCAGGTTTGGGGCGGTATCTCCGCAGTCTTTCAGTCTTGGGTCGGCAAGCGCGCCATCGCCTACCGCCGCATCGAAGGCATTCCGGATGAATGGGGCACGGCGGTCAATGTACAGGCGATGGTTTTTGGCAACACTGGAAACAAATCGGCGACCGGCGTTGCGTTTACCAGGGATCCTGGCACAGGTGAAAACTACTTTTTCGGCGAGTGGTTGATCAACGCGCAGGGCGAAGATGTGGTCGCCGGAACTCGGACGCCGTTTGCGCTCAACCTGAGATCCAAGCAGGACAACAATAGACAGTTTGCGTCACTGGAAGAGCTCCTGCCGGAAACCTACCAAGAGCTGGTGGGCTATCGCAATAAGCTCGAGCAGCATTACCGCGACATGCAGGACCTTGAATTCACCGTCGAAGAGGGAAGGCTCTGGATGTTGCAAACTCGCGCCGGAAAGCGCAACGGCATTGCCGCCACGCGCATGGCTGTCGAAATGAAAGAGGAAGGTCTCATCTCGAAGGAAGACGCGTTGCTGCGTGTGAAGCCCTCCCAACTCGATGAAATGCTCCACCCCATGGTTGACCCCGCTGTTGAAAAACAAACGACGCCCATCGCCAAAGGCTTGCCGGCAGGTCCCGGAGGTGCTTACGGCAAGATTGTCTTCACCGCAGACATGGCGGAAGAACTTGGCACCAAGGGTGAAAAAGTTATTCTTGTGCGCGATGAAACCAGCCCGGAAGATGTGCACGGCATGAAGCCGGCACAGGCCATTCTGACCTCGAAAGGCGGGATGACGAGCCATGCGGCGCTGGTAGCGCGCGGCTGGGGCAAGTGCTGCATCGTTGGCTGTGGCGACCTGTCCATCGATATGGAGACACGGACAGCGGTCTTTGGTGAAAAGACTCTTAAGGAAGGCGACTGGGTTACGCTGAACGGAAGCAAGGGTTTGATTTATGCAGGTGAAATCCCCTTGATCACCATCGACCCTGAAAGCAATGAGTTTTACAAACAGCTTTTGGTCTGGGCAGACGAAACACGCAAGCTTAAAGTCAGAGCGAATGCGGACACGCCTTCCGACTCGGCCGCGGCTATCACCTTTGGCGCCGAGGGAATCGGTTTGTGCCGCACCGAGCACATGTTCTTCGGCGACCGCATCTGGGCCATGCGCGAGATGATCATGGCTGATGACCTGCAAGGCCGTCAGGAGGCGCTGGCCAAGCTTCTGCCCATGCAACGGCAGGATTTCTATGAGATTCTAAAGGTCATGGGCCAACGCCCGGTCACCATCCGTCTGCTGGATCCGCCCCTGCACGAATTTCTGCCACATGATGCAGCCGCGCAGGAGGAAATGGCCTCGCGTTTGGGCATATCCGTTGAGGCGGTGCAGCAGAAGGTAGAAGGGCTGCACGAGTTCAACCCGATGCTCGGTCACCGTGGTTGCCGCTTGGGGGTTACCTACCCGGAAATCACAGAAATGCAGGCGCGTGCCATCATAGAAGCCGCGGCGCAATGCCACTCAGAAGGCATTGAGGTCTTCCCGGAAATCATGATTCCTCTGATAGGCACCGACACGGAGTTCAACAATCAAAAAGCAATTGTTGACCGGGTGGCGCAGGCCGTGCAGGAGGAAAAGGGAGTGAACGTGAAGTTCTTGGTCGGCACCATGATCGAGATTCCACGAGCCGCGCTGGTGGCGGACAAGATCGCGGAGACCGCCGAGTTCTTCTCGTTCGGTACCAACGATCTGACACAGATGACGTTCGGCTACTCCCGTGACGATGCCGGCACGTTCCTTTTTGATTATCTCGATAACCGCATCCTCGCGCACGACCCGTTCCAGACCATTGACCAGGACGGTGTGGGCCAGTTGATCAGGTTTGGCGTCGAGCGCGGCCGCAGTTCGCGCAGCGACCTGAAAATTGGCATCTGTGGTGAACACGGCGGCGATCCGGACTCGGTGAAATTCTGCCACCGGGTCGGCATGGACTACGTGAGTTGTTCGCCGTTCCGCGTGCCCATTGCGCGGCTCGCGGCTGCTCAGGCTGTGATCGAAGAGCAGCAAGCTGCTTAGCGGCCCTTGCCGTTCTTCACCCAATAACTTCGTTCTTAAAACCAGATCGCCCACATTACCAGTGGGCGATTTTTTGGTAGGAGATTAAATGAGAATCCTATTCGGGAAAACAAGAGAAATCATCAGTCAAAGTAAGGCAATTATAAAATAGGACTTAAACCGTTTTTATTTCTTTTCAATCTCCGATTGTTTCCGTTACTTTCTCTTTTTTTGTTGCTTATTTGTGACTCATGTGTTAAATTAGGACTGAGTAACAAAAGGGATGAATAAGCGGACAGAAAATAGAGCTTTTTTTATAGTCCCGGGTGAGTCAAAGGCTACCGCTTAGCCTATCCCCTCACTCAGGGCTTCTTATTTTCAGGGGATAGACAATGACGGTCAAACTGAGAAAGCGGAAACTGGCAAAGGGCAACGTGAGCCTTTACCTGGACATCTACCAGAGCGGCAAGCGGGGATATGAATTTCTTGGACTGTATCTCACCAAAGACAAAACGACCAGCAAAGAAACCTTGAAACTGGCCGAGAGTATTCAAGCCAAAAGACAG
>SMXE01000264.1 GCA_004357015.1 Caldithrix sp. | reverse complement strand
TCGGCGACCAGGTCGGCGAACCGGTAAAGCAGCGCGCCCCGCGCCGTGGCGCTGAGGGCGGGCCATGGGCCACCGGTGAACGCCGCGTCCGCGGCCTCGACGGCGCGCGCCACGTCGGCCTCGCCGCCGCGCGGGATCAGCGCCCAGGGCTTGGCCGTATACGGGTTCACGGTCTCGAACCACTCGCCGCCCGCCGGGTCGGCGGGTTTGCCGGCGATGTGGAGCTTGTATTTTTTCAGGTTTTGCATGGTTGCCTGCCCTTTTGCGGCCCATGTTCCGGGCCTGTCCGCCTGCCGCCCCTGATGGGCGGTATGACTTTATAACCAGTCCTCTGGGACTAGCCTTTGTTTGCGCCAATTCTCGACTAGCTTGACATTGTCTATTCTTCCCCAAACGTCAGCGTCAGCATGATCAAGAACGATGATCTGCAGGCGACCTTCTGCTTTTTCGATCTCGTCTGATAATGCTTGGAATACCTTTCGGACGGCAACAACGTCTTCATCGCGCCACTCCAGTTCGCTCAGTTCTTCCACTTCGTCAGAATCGACCACACGTCGTGGAAAATAAACTTGGCTTGGTTGATCGTAGATCAACATGCCAGGCACCGGATGATGCGGATCAGCCAAAAAGAACCTTTGAAGAGAAAGGGTAACCGCGACGTGATACGCAAGCCAGTTAGCCCCGCTACCGATCTCCCACAGATAATCGTCACGAGTACCTTGAACAACTTTGATCGTAAGATCATCGATCACGAGTTGAATCGGTGCGTTCGGCCATTCAGCATCGAGCTTCGGGATAATTGTCGATGCATGTGTCTCGATAGTACGAATAGCGTTTTCAGTTTTTCGCTGGACTTCTTGATCGGAAACGCCCGCTCGTAGATCAGAAATACGGTCATTTAATGCCTCAATTTCCTCACGCAGTTCCGCATTCTCGTCTGTACGATCATACAATTTCAGAGCCTGTTCCAAGCGACCAAGAAAACGGTCGATCTGATCTGCCCGATAAACAATTTTTCTCGCTTCTTCGGATTCACGCTCAAGGGTTGCGATCTCATGACGTACCCGAGTTAGCCTCTCGATACTTTGTTCAGCGGCACCAGATAGCCTAACGCGCTCTTTACCCAAAGTATCCGACATCGTCGGATGTGACCGGAGTTGCATCTCAATGCCCTCAAGGGCCGAGCACAATATATCAAGGTGTTGCGGCCCTTCATCTGACAACGCGGCAAGTGCGTCGTGGTTTTCACTTGTGCGTATTCTGAGCCAATCAGACAAGGCAAGACGATCTCGCTGTATCCGGATTGCGGAACCGTAAGAAACACTGCTTTGAAGCAGACGGCGAACTTCGTTCAGCCGCTGCCGATTATCAGAAAGCTCCGCTGCAGCTTCTGATTCTTCAGACCACAACTCCTCGAGCCGACTTAACGACGCATCGATCGATGCAATCGTAGGCGACGCTGACCTAGAGGTAGATTGGGTAACCGTGCGCAAAAGCTGCAGGATATCTAACCATTCTTCGGGGAGCGGCGTTTCCGCAGAAAGCAAGCCCAGATCAATAGCCTGCCGAAGCCACCCGTGAGCCTCTGTCCGCCAAACATCAACGGTCGAACGGGCTGCTCTAAGTTCTGATTCCATCCGCCGCAATAATTTTTGAAGGCGAGCGATTTCCCAACGTGCCGCAAGTACTTCTGCAGTGACAGCATTTAAGACATATGGAAATATCGTTTTTAGCTTCTCACGATGTTCTGTCGTGTCAGCCTTGAAAAAAAATACGTCGGGGTTGGCGATGATATTTTGCGGCTGGAACGTAAACGCCATCAAGTCGCGGAAGCTGGGGCGGGCCTTAAATCCACTTTCACTCTCTGGATCGAACCCTAGGTTCGACAGAGCCGCTACACGATCCAGCATCGCTTTAACGATCGTCGTGGTCGCGTTACGATTCTGAATCTTGTCGGGCACTTCGACTTCGTCACCCTCCAGGATGAACATGTCGCTAGTTTGGCGTTGGTCACCGGGCTCACGACGTGCAAGCAGCTTTTGCCCCTCTGCGGTCTCAATTACGACGCCAAACCAACTGCAGGCATCGCGAATCACACCAACTGGAATGGCGCATTTCCCTGATGCTAAGCAATAATCGATGATTGGAATGACTGCCGATTTTCCGGTTTTTGAGGCCCCGCTGATAACGTTCACCACACCTGGCGTGAATTCAACGACGCGTTTTTCCAGGCCACTCTTAGGCCACAAAATGAGTTTTCGGAGTTGGAAATACATCAGAATTCCACCTGAAGGGTCGTGGCAATTTGCTCTAGCGGCAGCCGGCCGCACCACGCGCCAAACCGTTCTGCACCCTGTATATGCGGCTTGATCCGCTCGGGCAGGTTTTTCGGCGCCGGATGGGTATTCGACCGTAGTTGAGCTGATCGATAATCAACACTCAGTAATTTTGTGCGAATACCGACGCCGACAGAAGCAAATGTTAGGTCACGAAACGCGAGCGCGCGAAGATGGACTGCAAGTAAATCCTCTCTTTTTCGCGCGACCTTTGCTGCAAACATGGAGAGACCAGACCTCTTCTGGGTAGATAGGACATGGTCCAGTGTGTCCTTGTGCATACAAACCGGCAAGACGAGGAATGACAGGTGGAAAGGCATCGGCGAACTGCCACTTTCGTCTTGATACCCAAGCCCACAGCGCCAGATCATTGTCGCCGCCAAAGCGGTATTCTGGACAATTTCAATTTCGCTGAGGCTTGTTGGTGCCATGATCAATCCTCATCACCGCCAAGCATGAAGCGGTAATTTGGATGCCAACCAATCTCGAAACGGTTCGCTAGATCATTGTAGCAACCCGGTACGAAGTGGCCTGGGACTTCGCGGCCTTCAAGGTGGCTCTTAATCGTGGCGCAGCGGGAATATAGGACGCGTCCTTGTGTCTCTAACGGCGAACCACCGAGGAGATCGTCGATCTCGATCTTCTTGAGTTGGTGCTGGCGTTTGAGATCATCGTCAAATTCTGTCAGGCTTTCTTTGACGATCAGTCCCTTGTCAGCCCAGTCAGTCTTGTCTGCTGAACATTGCAGGAAGTCGCTGATAGCGGGGACCATCTGTTCAGGCGCCATATTGACGATATCGAGTTGTTGGACGAACAAAGGATGATCCTTAAGTGTCTGCTCTATGACTTCACTAGTAGGCGTGTCTGCAAAAGAAGGGAGTATCTTGCTGAGGTTATTCTTAATTATAAACGCTCTAACTCCTTGGCGATATTGGACAGCGTCTATTATTGCCGGAGCATTTCTCCGGATTAGTTTATCGGCGGCTTCTTTAGCTGCGCCAATCGCATAATTACAGCAAACGTCTACCATCGCGATGGGAACGAAAAGACCAATTGTTTTCCGAATGGGATCAACGGGGTCGTCGTCATCGCTTACGAAGCGAAAGTTTCTGATTAGAGCCGTTCGATGGTTAGGATCGGCTTCGAAAAGTTTTTTTAGGTACTTAAAAGAGCGCGGCCGCCGGGACAGACCATTCACATCATTTATTAGATCGGATACAGCACCGTCTATGTCACTGTCCGCATTGGTATCGCTGAGCCGCTGGACCCATTTGCCCGTCTTGGTTGGCGTTACGTAAATTTGAAACTGGGTCTGTTCCGCCTCAACAATTCCGCTCTCGATGTTGTCCAACCAGTTTGCGAACGTCTTCCATAGATCATCGCTCCAGTCAGCCACTGGGTTTTGCCTAAGCGCGCTTTTCGTTTGTTCGAGAACTTTATGGCCATCTGGTCCATGAACAGCTACATCGTCAATGTGCTCAATTGAAACCGACGCGCCATCATCACAAGTCAGCAGGTGATAGCACAGCCGGACCGGCTGCAACGCATACCCCAGATATTGTCCTGGGGCACTACCCTTCGCTTTGACGGCTGCGTCTGCCATAGGGCTCAGTGTCCTCGATAGACCAAAACTTTAATGCTGGATTAAGGGGACACCTTACTTAATTGGTTCCACTAAACATCTCAGTTCCCGATTTTCATCAATTAAGTAAGGTGTCCCCGTAATCCCGTCCCCGTAATCCGAATGATCAAGCGCACGCCGTGTGTCCGTCTCAAGACTTCGAAACCTTTTTTGGCCGGGTGCGCGCGTTTCCCCGGCCGCCCGGCGAAGGACTTTTGGACATCTTGGCTTGCAAGGCTTTTCTCACGGCATCGGGGCTGTGATCAATTACGGCAAGGTACACCCGGGCCGGCATTTCCGGCCGAAAGCGCTTTTGCTCCCAGTCCCTGACGGTGCTGATTCCAATCTTGAAGGCATTGGAGAACGCGCCTTGCGTCATGCCAAGCCGTTGCCGAAGCGCCTTGACGTCTGGCGGCGGAATCAACCGTTTGATCTGGGCCGCCGTCAACGGCTTGGCGTCCGCATCCGTGCGCGCCGCTTTCGTGACCTCCCGATCCGACTTGGAACGAACCTTGTCCCAATCGGTCGGATCTTCCGGGAGATGTTTCAAATCAAATTTCACCCGAGACATATTTCTTTCGCTCCTGTCTTGTCGCCTTTCTTGCCGAGATGATCCGGCATGTGTCATCCCCCTCCGTGTACACTACGGCAAGGACAACGCCTTCAACCATTCCAATGGTGTACCAGCGCGTTTCGTCATAGTCCTCCCTGTCGTCTTCCATCTCGAGTCGGTTCGGGTCCAAAAAGACGCGAACGGCACCCTCGAACGCAACGTCGTGCTTCCCGAGGTTGGCCCTGGCCTTGGCCGGGTCCCATTCAAATCTCATCGGCCCTGAACATACGGGATTCCCGTACTACCGTCAACAAGATACCTACGGGGCGCCCGTATTCACGCCGCGGCTTCGTATACCCCCCAAAGACAACCATTGACCCACCCCTGAGAGGGGATTAGGCGTCCGCGACGAGAACATGGAGCCGATCCGAGGTTCTCGCGCCGTACCCCTGTGGCACCCGAAAACAAAAAGGGCTTAGCGAAAAACCCCTAAGCCCTTGAAATGATGGGGGGCGCACGGGGACTCGAACCCCGGACCCGCTGATTAAGAGTCAATATCATGGCTCTTTCGCCTCTCATCGCACCATTGCGATGTAGGTTGATTCCTAGCGTAATTGCAGTACGTTATGTGTGTAACTCAGGGGCCATGGGTGTGACCAGTGTGGCAGGGTTTCGCTTCCAGTTGCTTCCGGTCTGCTTCCGGCTCCATAGGAGAGGAACACCATGCCCAGGCTCACCAAGCGCATCGTCGAGGCCGCCGAGCCCGATCCCAACCGCGACGTGTTCGTATGGGACACGCAGCTTCCCGGCTTCGGGCTCCGCGTCTATCCCTCGGGAAAGCGCAAGTACATCCTTCAGTACCGCACCAAGAGCAACCGCCAGCGCCGGTTAGTCATCGGCCCCCACGGCCCTCTTACGGC
>SMXE01000263.1 GCA_004357015.1 Caldithrix sp. | reverse complement strand
GCGCTGGTCGTATAGTCAGCTAATACTATTTCAGGAATAAATGTCCGGTTCTGTCATTCTGAGCGAAGCGAAGAATCTAGATCTTTCACTTCGCTCAAGATGACATTTCAAAGATAAAACAGTATAATGTTGCATCTGGGATGGACTTAACAAGACCTGACAGGTTCGCTAAATCTGTCAGGTCTGGAAGGGAGAATCTGCAATGGAAAGAAAAATAGAAAGGCTTTTTGATACCCCCGGCCCACAGCCAAATGGCATGCAAGCCACGCCGGATGGGCTCTGGATTCTGGATCAAAGTACAAACCAAGTTAGCCTCGTCTCCTACGGTGGCGAAGTTTTGAAAACGTTCGATACGGAATCAGACCGGGGAAGTGGCATTACGGATACGGGTGAAGTGCTTTGGTTGGCATCAACCTACAACCGCCAAATCCTCAAAGTCGATAAAACGAACGGATCGACCCTCGCCGCCTTTGACACGCCGGGTGCATCGGAGACAGGCGCGCACGGTCTAGAATGGCACGAAGGCAAACTTTGGGTAGCGGTACCGCCATCGGCAACAATTTATCAAATAGATGTGGAAGACAACTTTACTGTTTTGCACACCATCCCCGCACCGGGCAACCGTCCACACGGTATCGCGTGGGCTGGCGATGAGCTCTGGTGTGTTGAGACTAGCCATCGAACAATTTATCGCTTGAACCCCGAAGATGGTTCAATAACCGATAAAATCGAGATTCCAGAGCCCCATCCGGAACCGCACGGGATGACACTCTGGGAAGGCAATTTTTGGTATTGTGATGCCCATACCTGCGCTGTTTGCCGATTGCCCTTGTAATACCTCCGTTGTCAAACTAATCACCCGTTTTTGAGTTCATTGACAAACGAGTTGATTCCAGGCATATTCCACCCGAACGAGATGTGCAAAATCCAGGTTTTCAATCGAGATGGTTCATTTCACGGTTGAAGGGGCAAGGCATGCCTCGCCCCTACTTAACAACTCACAAGATGCAATCGATGCAAGAGGCAAGTCACCCCTGAATCTTGAATCCTGATCTGGATACCAGATACAGGGTGCAGATAAATTTCAGATCGATGTAATTAACTGCGTAAATCCTATTTGTTTATCTGTTGCAATTTGTTGGAATTGTGCTATAATGTTCCAATCTGATTTATGTGGAAGCCAAAGTAACATTCTATTACCAGGAGGAATATCATGGCGAGTAACAGGGGTTTAGCGTACATTAAACCGGGGGTAGTGGAGGTTCAAAGTATTGACTACCCCAAATTAGAGTTGGGTAATCGTAAATGCGATCATGGGGTCATTCTCAAGATTGTTTCGACAAATATCTGTGGAAGCGATCAGCACATGGTCCGTGGGAGAACAACGGCTCCAGCAGGTATCATCCTTGGACACGAAATTACAGGTGAGGTTATTGAAGCGGGTCGTGATGTTGAATTCATCAAAGAAGGCGACCTTGTTTCAATTCCTTTCAATATCGCATGTGGTCGATGCCGCAGCTGCAAAGAAAGGAAGACAGGGATTTGTCTCAATGTGAATCCTGCTCGACCCGGTGCCGCTTATGGCTATGTCGATATGGGGGGATGGATCGGCGGCCAGGCCGAATATGTCATGGCCCCCTATGCTGATTTTAATTTGTTGAAATTCCCTGACAAAGATCAAGCCATGGCAAAAATCACAGACCTCACATTGCTCTCGGACATTTTCCCAACCGGCTATCATGGTGCTGTCTCGGCGGGCGTTGGGCCGGGTACAATTGTTTATATCGCAGGCGCCGGTCCTGTTGGATTAGCCAGTGCAGCTTCCTGTCATCTGCTGGGAGCGGCTTGTGTCATCGTTGGTGATATGATTCCTGAGCGGTTGGCGCAAGCGCGGAGTTTCGGTTGTGAAACCGTTGACCTTAGAAAAGATGCAACACTCGCAGAGCAAATTGAACAGATTGTCGGTGAACCAGAAGTCGATGCGTGTGTTGATTGCGTTGGATTTGAAGCACGGGGTCATGGCGCCGATGCTGATACGGAGAAACCCGCCACAGTGCTGAATGCGGTCATGGAAGTGACTCGTGCCGGAGGAGGCATTGGAATTCCGGGATTATATGTCACCGGCGATCCAGGTGCCATTGATGAGAACGCAAAAATTGGAATGCTCGGTATCCGCATCGGTTTGGGCTGGGCGAAATCTCATCAATTCACGACAGGTCAATGCCCGGTTATGAAATATAATCGTGCGCTCATGAACTGCATACTGTATGATAAAATCCAAATTGCGAAAGCCGTGAACGCGACGGTTATCACACTTGATGAAGCACCACAAGGCTACATAGACTTTGATAAGGGTGCAGCAAAGAAATTCGTGATTGATCCACATGGATTGATAGCCGCATAAGAAAAATCGAGACCCATTCCGCACTTTCAAGGAGCTAATTTCTCCTTGAATTTTCTCAGTGATCTCAGTGTCCTCTGTGGGAGACTGTAGATTGTTTTTAAGGCTCAAGTTAAGATATAAGGAGGTTTTTTATCATGAAGCACTGTCGAGTGATTCTTAATTCCGCTTTAGTCACCATACTCTTTACTGTGTTGTTTGCGTTTTCAGCGTTCGCCAATGGTTTGCCAACTCACTGTCAACTCCAAGCCGCTCTTAAAACTGTGGTTGCAGAGGAAAATGGCGGCTTTGGTTTCAATATGTGGGCCACCATAGTCGACAGAGATGGTGTGGTGAAGGCGGTCGTGTTTTCAGGGAACGATCGGGGAGATCAATGGCCAGGCAGCCGTGTCATCGCTGCGCAAAAAGCAAACACGGCGAACGCTTTCAGCCTTCCGGGATTTGCATTATCAACGGCGAATCTTTTTACGGCAACTCAGCCAGGCGGCAGCTTGTTCGGTTTACAGTTTAGCAATCCCGTTAACACTGACGTGGCATATCGAGGCTCCTCGAAAGACATTGGCACTGAAAAAGACCCGATGGTCGGTCATAAAATTGGCGGGGTCAATGTGTTTGGTGGGGGGTTGCCACTGTATGACCCCGATGGCAAACTTGTTGGCGCAATCGGTGTCAGTGGTGATAGCTCTTGCGCAGACCATAATATCTCTTGGAAAGTCCGCCACAAGCTCAACCTGGACAACGTTCCTGCGGGAGTCAGCCCGACTAAAGACGATAATATTGTGAATGACATTACGGACGGGGTGAGTGCCGGCGGTTGGGGGCATCCCGAAACGACTGAAAAGGCAACCGAAATTGCCAAGGAACTGCCAAAAACACACCCGATTGGGCCGAAGCCGTAGATAACGAGTACCGCAGCAAGTTACTTAAACAGCATGACAAGTGCTTGAGGTCAACCGCCGGCTTCTCTGGCGGAGGCCTCACTTTGCGTGTGTTGATTCTTTGATTCAGGAGGCGTTCATAATGAAACGATTAGCAAGTCTCACATTTTACTGTTTGTGCCTTGCGCTGGTAATTGCGTCAAGGATTTCGTTTGCCCATCCAGGTCACCATGAGCATCGCGATATTCATGTGGATGACGATAAGAAAGTCGTGAGATTCGCGTCTGCGAATGTTGAGCCAGTTGTCATTGCCTTGGCGGACACTGAAGGGATCGCCGATGAAGTGAAGTCGAGTCCGAAAGTGAGTGGTCAAGGAATGCTGAAATTTAGAGTATTGTACACTAGAAACCACCTGCCTCAAGAGGCAATTAAAGTTCTTGAACGCGCTCATGGTGGTTTTGCCGTTGACCGACGAGAGGGGAAGGGTGAAACCTACTTCGCCCTGCCGAATGCGGGAATTATCCAACTCAGCGCGGATTTGAAAACCACACGGCTCCTTGACACGCCACCGGAGCTGAAAAGCGTGAATTTGCATAATACCACCATCTGGTATGCCTCCGATGGCAGTTCGTATTTATCGTTTCCTGCAAACGGTGCTGGGATGGTCTTCACAACGACCTTAGATGGAAAACTCGTTCACACGCTAAATGCTCCAACGGTGAATGGCGACTTTGATAATCTGACGGTGAATGACTATTTCCATGGCGGCGGACAGTTTGTTCCGACCGATGTTGAGCAACTCGATGGTCTTTTCTACGTGACGACAGGATATTCAAAACTCGATTACGTTTTGACTGCCAAGATTTTAACCATGAACCCATTCGTTGCGAAATGGCATGACTTGGCCTTTGGAGGCAAAGGCAACGCTCCGGGCCAGTTTGGCACTGGGCATGGAATTACGGTGCCGCCTGGGAAAAAGCGATTGGATGTTTCTGATCGACCGAACTCTGAGATCGAGCGCTTTACTCGCTACGGTCATTATCGCGATACGGTGAAATTGCCGAAAGGCTCGTTTCCTTGTGATATAGACTACGCGGATGGGTATGCCATCGTTGGTTGTCTCCATGGCCCGGATCGGAGTAAAGGAGCCCCGATCTATATTCTCGAAGGCGACAACGTCGTATCAACGATAATGCCAAAAGAAGAACTTGGATTGGATAAATTTCAACACATCCACAATGCGGTGCTTCGTGTGATTGATGGCAAGTTTTATATCATCGCCCAGGCATGGAACCCTGGAGATTTTGTCATCTTAGAGCAGGTGACAGAGTAGCTGTTCGTCCATTTGAAACGGAAACATTCTTCACCCATCACTTGCGTGTTATTTTCAACTCATTTGAAAAACGCACAGCGCGAAATATAGGAGGTTTCTAATGCAGTCTAAAAAGACGAGCGGGCAAGGCCCGTTTGTGTTCACATATTGTGAGGATTTGCGTAGCTTACCGCAAAAAGCACTTGGCTTCGAGGAGGGACTGCACGGCGGATTTGCCGTTGATAAGCGGCCCGATTATGGCCACATCTACTATGGTATGTTAGGGTGCGGTTTGCTTCGCGTGAGTCCAGACCTGACAACGCAGGACATCATTGAACTGCCCTTGAAATTGGAATCCGTTAACTTTCACAGCACAAAGATTGGCGATTTTGATGGCAAACGCCGCCTGTTCTTGTCAGCGAATAACGATGAGATGGTGGTGATTGTGACCTTGGAAGGCGAAATCGATTTTATTCTTCCAAAGCCCGAATTTGACGAATACCGTGAAGCGGAAAATGTCTACAAGCCGACCGACACTGTGTTGGAAGGGGACAGGCTTTTTGTCGCCGATGGTTACGGTGCAAACTACATTACGAATACCGATCTTCCCACCCGTCAATGGAGTGGTATCTTTGGCGGAAAAACACAAAACCCTGAAGAACACGGAAAGTTTGGGACTGCCCACGGCATGAATCGTACGCCGCTTGGTAGCCACCTTGCCATCGCTGACAGGCTACATTCGCGGTTCGAGATTTATACCTTTGAGGGCCGCTTCACTGCATCTCACTCGCTGCCCTCGGGCTCAAGACCGTGCGGCATAGATTACTTCAAGAGAGGTGACCGATGGTACGCCGTTGTCGGCAGCCTAGACGATCCGGAAAAGGGGCGGCCAGCACCTATTTATATTCTTGATGGGACGACATACCAAGTGGTATCTACAATCCGTCCCAAGGAGGAGTTAGGTATTGAGCGTGCAGACCATATTCACAATGCGGTCTGGCATGAGTACGACGGGCAGGGTTTTCTAGTTTGTCAGAGCTGGAACCCCGGATACTATTTCGTCTTGGCAGGGGTTTAGGTAACTGTTCACCTGGGTCAAAGAAACCGAGTTTTTTGCACATCGAAAAATGAGCGCAATCTAACAGATCGCGTTACGAAGAAGCAAATTGCATTTGTAGCGCAAACTGTTATTTTGCGCGAGGTGCGTGAGGTCTGCCTCGTCTCCGGGTTCGCCGCCCCTTAGGGGCAGACACTTGTAGCAAAATTCGCAAGAATTTGG
>SMXE01000262.1 GCA_004357015.1 Caldithrix sp. | reverse complement strand
TTAGTTTCCTGAAGAAGCAGGAGGGACCTTTCCGGATATTTCAGGCAGCTGACGACAAACCGCCAAATTGGTACCAATATCACGAAATTCAAAACATTCAAGGGTATCATGCAGCAAAAATCAAAGACTATCAAAAATTCCTTGAACGCAGCGGTCTGGAGGCGCGCAACCGGTTTGGGCTGCCGGCTTTTCTAGGCAAGTATTTTGATGTCGTGATGAATGACGGCCGACCCTCGCTGCAAAAAGTGCCTGAGGAGCGGATCTCGCATGAAAGAATGCGTGCAGACAACGCCATCATGGACATGTTGAACGTCAAATACCTCCTGTCCCTCTATCCGATTCCGGATGAAAAGTATAGACTTGTGCAACAGGGACGCCCTTCCGTCTACGAGAACACCACCGTGCTGCCGCGCGCCTATTTTGTCGATGAAGTAAAAGTGCTGGCGGACAATGATGCGTTTTTCGATTACCTGATGAGTGGCGATTTTGATCCGCACAAGCAAGCGGTTCTGACTGAAGAGCCGGAAGTGCAGATTGTCCCATCTTCCCAAAACAAGGTCGAGGTTACTTCGTTTGGCATTCATGAGATAGCGTTAAAGGCTGAAGTCGATCAGCCGGCTTTGCTGGTAGTGAGCGAAATGTATTATCCCGCCGGCTGGCTGGCTCTTGTTGACGGAGAAGAAACCAAAATCTACCGCGCGGATGGCATTCTGAGAGCGATTTTCCTGCAGCCCGGGCAACACAATATTCAATTCGTTTTCAGTCCGACCACATTCAAACTCGGGTTTGGCATAACCGTGTTTATACTGGTGAGTTTGCTGGGGTTGCTGTTTTATGGCTTGAGAAACGAGAAGAAAGAAACGCAGCTCGCCACAAACTGAGTTCGCCTTATGAAAATCAACCTATACAAACTCAAGGGCCGCTTCAAAGGTCTGCTCTTTATCATTGCGTTGGCGATTATCGTGGCGCTTTTCTTTTACAACTATCGCATCGTGAGTCAACTGCGTGCGGAGTCGCGGCAGGTGCTGCTTTTCTATGCCCAATTGTATGCATCTGCTGCTTCAGCAGAGTCCAGTTCAAGCCTTAACTTTATTTTTGACCAGATCATCCTGCGGACGAATTTCCCCATCGTCCTCGCTGACCCCGACGGCAACCCCAACGCCTGGAAAGGCATCGATGTTGACCCTGATGATCGCTCTGAGAAAGCTGTGGCCAGAGTAAAGGACATGGTGAAGGTGATGAAGAAGGAAGCGGACCCAATACCCCTAAAATACGAAGAGTATGTCATCGGTTACCTCTACTATGGCGATTCGAAGCTAATCAGGCAACTGCAACTACTGCCTTATGTCGGGATAGTGGGCGTTACCCTTTTCGTCCTGGTCGGCTTCCTGGGCTTCAGGAGCATTCAGCGCAGCGAGCAGCAGTTCATCTGGGTCGGGCTGTCGAAGGAGACCGCCCACCAGATCGGTACGCCGCTTTCTTCGATCATGGGCTGGGTGGAAATTCTGAAAGACAAGCTGAAAGATGAGGCTGCGCAAAAAACGCTGGCGGAGATGGAGAAGGATGTCGAGCGTTTGAATAAAGTAACGGCGCGATTTTCGCAGATCGGTTCCAGTGCCGCGCTTAAAGAGACACAGCTGAACAGCGTGATAGATGATGTGGTAAAGTACTTCAGACAACGCCTGCCGCAGTGGGGCAAGAAGGTGGACATTGTGCACAACTTCGATGCAGAGATCAAGGTGCCGCTGAACCGCGAGCTGTTTGAGTGGGTGCTGGAGAATCTTGTCAAAAACGCGCTGGACGCTATTGAGAAAGATGCCGGCAGAATTGAGATCAACATGGGTGAAATGCGGAATGGCCGCCACAGAGTCTACATCGATATTTCTGACAACGGCCGCGGTATTGAATCGGCCAACAAGAAGAATATTTTTAAGCCCGGGTTCAGCACCAAGAAGCGCGGCTGGGGGCTCGGTCTGAGTTTGGCAACGCGCATCGTGGAAGACTACCACGGCGGCAAACTGTTCGTCAAGGAAACACGTTTGAGCCGCGGTACCACATTTCGCATTCTGCTGTAACTGAGTCGAAGATGAGCAACTATGGACTGCCCCATGCTAGCCCTTCCCTTTGAAACCACCCTCGTCATGGGTATCGCCCTCGTTTCACTCGCACTCGCACTCGGCTTTCTGGAGTTTCTGCTGGTTAACCGTGTTCGCCGTTTGGTGCAGAGGTTCCGGCATCGACCTGTCAAACACATCAGTATCTCGCAGAATGTGTTGCGATTTCTGCTTATTGTTCTTTGGATGGCATGCTCGGCAGCCGTGCTTTTTCTGGCCGCTTTCGTGCAGTCGTTTCAAAATTTTACCAAAATGGAACTGGTTGCCGAAGTGAGCTGCACACCGGTGCAGGATGAATCCGAGGTCATGCTGCTCGAATTGACGCCCGTCATTTCAGGTCGAAAGCAAGAGACCACAGGCTTTCTCCTGCACGGCGACCAGTGGGCTCTTGAAGGAAACATTCTAAAGTGGGACGAGTGGCTGAATTTTGCCGGGCTGCACACGACGTACAAATTGACAAGAGTGCGGGGCCGGTACACGAATGTTCACGACGAAGTGACCAAGCCTCCGAGCGTTTACAGCCTGGTGGAAGAGGAGGAAGATCCACGCTGGCGCTGGTTGTACAAATATGGCTACAAACTGCGCTTCTTGGATGCGGTTTACGGCAACACCGTTTATACCTACCCCTCTGAGAAAAGCACCTATGAGGTCTTCGTTACAACTTCCGGTTTCAGCGTTAAGGTCGCAGGGAAGTGAACGTCTTGAATCTTAGCGTCATTCGCGTGTATTAGGGGGGTTACTTCAAAATCATAATTATTGTGATGCCTATGCCTAAGCCTAAGCACGAGTCAACGTGTTCCGTTCTTGTTGACCAGGTCAGAGGGTTGATTCCCCGTGCTGGGCTGAAGCGTCACCCAGAGCTTGAATTGTTCCGGCATCTGAGGTCTGCCGCCGCCCATAGAGCCGCGACCGCCTCCCGAACCACCTCGACCTCCGCCTCGACCGCCTCCTGAGCCTCCTCTTCCGCCGCCCATTCCGCCGCCCATTCCGGGTCGTCCGGACATCTGCTGTCTCATTTTTTCTCGGTCGATTTGTGCTGTTTCAAAACCGACGCCAATGGCTTTGTCCGGTTTGGCAGCGATGGCGTAAGGATGGTTTTCGTCCTCTCGCAGTGGGACTCTAATTTCGTAAGTCAGACGTTCTTCAATGTCTCCAAGCTTAATTTGGATACCGGTTGCTTCGCTTACGCGCATACGGAGCGGCTCTTCTTCACCTGGGACGATCAGTTCAATGTTTGCCAACGATTTCTCAAAATTCTCACGCAACGCCGCCAGGTCCGGGCGCTGGCCGCGGCCGCGCATCAGCAATCCCGTTTCCCACATACCTACCGGAAATTTTATGCCGAACGTTCTTTTTTTGCCGCCATCCGGATCAAACCAGAGTGTGAATCCCATTGTCATGAACTGTCTTTGAATGTTCGGATTTGCGGTTATCATGCTGATATAGAGGTATTCGGCGTCGTTGAAAAAGCCCAGCGAAATGTTGTCGTCCTCAAAAAACGTCATCCCCCCGGACCATTCCTGGTGGTTTCCATCTATCGCGATGTCGCGGTCACGCCACTGGCTGTTTACTTTCAGGCTACTGCTGCAACCCATCATAGGTAGAACTATCAATATTGCGATTGCCAACTGCATAAAATATCTCATCTCGTATCCTTTATTATTGCCCGTGGCCAAGGCGGCAGGTCTTTCTTGGGATCTCTGCGCACCCTGGCCTAGAGCGTTAGTAATTCCCCTAATTAGAACCCGCCGCCGCGCCTTTTGCCGTGCTCGGCCTTCAATTCCTCATATTTCTGTAGTTGCTCTGCAGTTAGAATTGCACGAGTCCGTTCGTCAACTTCGCTCATTTTGTCGTGCATAGCTTGCCGCATTCGATCGCGATTTCTGCGGCCCGAACCCTGCTGTAACTCCTCCTCGAAGTTCGCCCGGAGATTGGCAAAGATTTCTTCGAGCTGCGCCTGCTGAGCCTCGTCCAGACCAAGTGCGTCGGTCAGGTGTTCGATGCGTCTCTGTGCGTGTTTCTCACCAAACTTGTGAAAGCGTCGCTTCATTTGTTCTCTTCTCTGCGCCTTCATTTCCGCAAACAGCGTTTGCTGTTCTGGCGTTAGAATATTCAGCATTTGTTTTTCGTACTCTACGTGAAATGCGTTTCTCTGTTTATGGAATTCGCGCTGGCCATCACTGTTCTTCCTGTCTTGCCGGAGTGTGTTCCACGTATCCAGCGCCTTTAGCTGTGCTACCTGCTCATCGGCCAGGTGTAGTTTTTCACGTAGCCTGTCGAGCCGCTTGCCAATGATTTCTTCCGGCATCTGGCCGTTGTCGAGTTGCGCCTTCAGCGCTTCAGCTTTGGCACGTTGTTCCGCAGTCAGTACCGTGAAAATTTCGTCCCGCAAGGATGCGTGCGTTGCCTGTCGTTGGGCGCGTCTTTCTTCGAACGACATATCTTTTTTATATTCCCGGCCATGACCCCTAAAGCTTTCACGATGCTGTTGCAGAATCGCCTTGATTTGTTCTTTCTGCGTGTCGCTCAATTCGAGCACCTCGCCGATGGGGCCGAGTGCGCGCTGGCCAAACTCGGAACCGAAGCCAAACGTTTCTGATGCATCGCTGCTCTTTGCAAGCGTGGCGTCGGATGAAACCGGGTCAGTGCTGTTGCCTGAACACCCGATGACCGTGAGAAGTAGGACAAGAGCAGCTTTGATGGTGGTTGCCAATCTGGTCATTTTTGATTGCTGCCTTTCTGTTTAGATGTTTCGGAGAGAGCGGGT
The DNA here is from genome assembly GCA_004357015.1 of Caldithrix sp. Lineage (GTDB taxonomy): Bacteria > Zhuqueibacterota > Zhuqueibacteria > Oceanimicrobiales > Oceanimicrobiaceae > CR04bin15. Next base: position 1,170 of record SMXE01000262.1, on the reverse strand, counting down.
AGCGTGAGAGGTCTCGATTCAAATTCAGCCACGCCTGTCCAATTCCAATTCATTTTCTGCCGATTAGACAAACCTGTGTGTGGATTCATTCCCTGACCGTACGCGAAATTGGTTTCCTTGAGTGCTGTTAACCAGAATTGTGGCAAGGAGTTTGGGAAGCTTGGCTGATTTGGGCGGGGGGTAAGCGGCGACTGATGCAAGCGCATCAGTTGTGCAGTGTGGGAGAGGGTTTGCAGAAGAGGTTGTCGAGTTTTTCCGCGAGCTGTCTTCGAGTGAGGGGCTTCTGCAAAATGGTTATAAAGCCTCCGTTCCATTCGTGAACATGAGAGGGTCCTGAATCCGGCTCACCGCCGGCAATGAAGATTACAGGAAGAGAGGGCTTAAGCATTCGCATTTCGATGTATGCGTCCGGACCGCTGATCTCCGGCATGAGGAGGTCAAGAATGGCTAAGTCAATCTGATTGTGGCTGTTGTTGAAGATCTGAAGCGCGTGTTTGCCGTCTTTGGCGGTAATGACAGAGTAGCCAAATTGCCTGAGCAGTTCGCTGGTCTTATTGCGCGACGGGCTGTTGCCTTCAACCAGGAGAATCGTTTTTTGAGAGACTGTCACGGGAGTTGTCTACGATATGCAACAGGGCACGCTGCCCATTCTGTCGGCGACTACCAAAGTGCCCTGTTCCCCGGTAAGCCTGAGTGTGAGGCACCATGTTTTCGAAGATACATTCCAAAAAATCGTGCGGTGGCTCCTCTTTTTACAAACCGGCGCTAAAGAGCCTTGCATCAGACGATCAGAAGAGAAGCGAGTAATAATCGGAACCGTAAGTCGAATGTCTGGATGCAAAGAACCACCGCACTTTCTGATTGCTAGCCCCAGAGAATTTCCTGAGGAGACTAAGTATACGAAACCGGGCCGATTTCAACCATCGAAAAAAATGTACTTTTGTTGTCGGAAAAATATCGAGATTTGTCGTATTTTGTGTGACAAATACCTGGCATGCGGGATGTGCTGCACAGACAGTGTCTGAATAAAACAGCCTTTCCTCGTCATTCCCGCAAGCCAGGTATTTGTCACACAAAATGCGACAAATCTCGATATTTTTCCGACAACAAAAGTACATTTTTTTCGATGGTTGAAATCGGCCAGGTTTCGTATACTTAGTCTCGTCAGGA
>SMXE01000261.1 GCA_004357015.1 Caldithrix sp. | reverse complement strand
TGATAATTGCCCCCCTTTGGGGGCTAACTCAAAAGCTCGAAGCTTCGTATGACTTCTCATAAGTTCTTGCCTACAGCCTAAACTCCGCGTTCTCTGCCTATTCAATTTTTTTTCGTGCGAATTCGTGTTCATTCGTGGTTCAATTTTTTTCTCCCGAAAAGCTTCCTGAATAGCTTCTGGTTGCGGGCGGCGCTGAATGCCGCGAATGTTTGTGCAAATGCTCGCCGTTCCTGGGTTTGTTTGCGGTACAGGTCCGCTATCAGTGCGCCAATGGCAGACTGTGTCAAGGCGGACTCGGGCTTTCTGCTGTCAAAAGTGCCCAGTGAGTGGAAGAGCATTTCTGTTTGCACGAAAAGGTCGTTGAACACGCCCAGATTGTCCTGTAGCTTTTTTAGCTGTTTCATCAAAGTGTTGATTTCATTTTCCTGAAAAAGCGACGCATAAAATTCGAGCAGGTAGCGCAGTTTCTTGCACTCGATACGGAGCCGGTGCAGTTCTTCATCCGGGCTGGCAGGCGTAATGGCTTTGCCCAACGTAAGAATCTTCCGGTATTTTTTGATGATGAACTTGCATGCGGTTTCGGTCACCGGTTTCAGGGCATTGGGCGCCTCGTCCAAAGGCGTTGCCTCAGTGTCTTCCAGAAAAGTTGACCATGCGGTAACGAGCTGTTTGTAAGCCTGGCCTTCCAGGGCTTCAGCCACTTTCTTCTGTTCTCGTTTTCTTGCCCGGACGAGTTTCCGGAACAACCCGTCGAGGCCTTGCCGCAAGACTTCCGGCAGCAGCATTTTGTATTCCGTTTCTTTCAGCAAGAAAACATCGAGATCGCGCAACTGATTGGTGAGTTTGCCGATGTTTGCGAAATCGGCAGTGAATCGTTCGACAATATTCGGACGGAAAACGCCTTTGATTTGCGTCAGGGCGGAGCGGCTGCGTCGCACTGCAACCCTGAAGTCGTGCAAGAACTCCGTGTCGATGTCGTCTTTGACGCCGGCTTCGTTGCGTCGCATGGTGTTGAGAAGATGGCTCAGTATGGTTCTGGCTGCTTCGCTGGCGGTCATTTCGTGAGTGAGCTTGATGTCCAGTTTGGACGAATAGTCTCCCGGCTGCTTGCCGGCAGCCTTCATGATCATTTCAAAAGAGCCTGTCGCAACCGGCTGCATGCCGAGTGTGGTCAGGAATTTCCCGAATTGCTGCAGTTCCATGTCATATCCGCGCACCGGCTCCAGCCTGAGACAGAGCAAACGGACCGGCGTTTTTTCAGTGTTGATAACGAGTTTTTGCAAACGGGCTTGCAGCACTGTTTTTTCATCCTTGTTCAGAATGCCATAGCTGTCGCCTTTGACTTGCAACTTTGCAACAGGCAGTAGCGCGCGCACCTCGAGCAGCGAACGCAGTCTTGTTTTCAAATTACCTTCAGGCCATTCCCACCAGAAGCGCGGTGGTTTTTTCTGCGGCCAGGGTGCTGTTGCCATCGGTGTGTTCGACTTCAGTGAGATGAGGGTTGCCTGGCCCTCGTCAACAATAAGGGTCAGTCCTTTCCGAAACAGGCGCCAGTCAAACGTGTCGAAAAAGGTTTGGCGGCAGCTTGTCGGGGTCTGCTTTTGGATGGCGTAGTTTTTTTGTATCTCCCGCAGCAGTCTTTGTGATTGCGAAGGATCAGTAGGGAGAAAGTCCATACTCATCTAACCCTGGCTTACACCAGTTCATCGGCGATCTCAGGAACGTTGCCGCTCGAGAGAAACTCAAACAGCTGGTCCTGCGCCCGGTGGCTGCTGCCGGCGTTGTTCTGCCGGAGGATATTGTCTTGTTCGGAATTCAGGATTCGGGCTTTTGCGGTATCGTGCCATTGGATCTTGAAGAACTGCTTCAATTCTTTCTGGATGGCGCTGTCGTAAATTGGCGCCGCCACCTCGATGCGATTGTCCAGATTGCGAACCATCCAGTCTGCCGAGGAAATAAAGTACTTTTCATCGCCGCCGTTGCAGAAGATAAAAATCCGGGAATGCTCGAGATACTTGTCCACGATACTTATGACCTGGATGTTTTCGCTCAATCCCTCCACGCCCGGTACCAGCGAGCAAATGCCGCGCACGATCAGCCGAATCTTGACCCCGGCCTGGCCAGCCTCGTAGAGCCGGTTGATCATCTGGCGATCGACCAGGCTGTTCATCTTGGCGTAAATGTACGCTTTTTTCTCGGCCCGCGCATTTTTTATTTCGTTCTTAATCAGCTTGGCGAATTTCTTGCGCATATAGAATGGCGACACTACCAGGTGCTTGTAAGTGTGCACTTTGAGCTTATTTTCGAGAAAAGCGAACACCTTGGCGACTTCATCGGTAAGACGCTTGTCGGCGGTGAACAACGCGTGGTCGCAGTAGATTTTAGCCGTTGCTTCATTGAAGTTGCCGGTGCCGATGATGGCGTAATTGACCGGCTTGTTGCCTTCCTGCCGCGTGATCAGACAAAGTTTTGAGTGCACTTTGAACCCCGGCATGATATCGATCAAGTGTGCGCCAGCCTCTTCCAGCCTTTCGGTCCAGTAGATGTTGGCCTCTTCGTCAAAACGCGCCTGTAATTCGAGCAAGACGGCCACCTTTTTGCCGTTCTGAATGGCGTTGATGAGCGCATTGACAACGTTGGAGTTTTTGGCCACGCGGTAAAGCGTCATCTTGATCGAAACGACTTGTGGATCGATCGCAGCCTCCCGCAGCAGGTCTGTCACGTAATGGAAGGACTGATAAGGATAGTGCAGCAGAATGTCATGCTCGTGGATCGCGGTGAAAAGGCTGCGGAAGCTTTCGATTTTCGGGTGTTGCAGTACCGGTCTTTTTTCATGCTCCAGGCGCGGTAAGCCGACATGTGGAAAGGTCATAAAGTCTTTGGCGTTGTGGTAGCGGCCGCCCGGAATGACATTATCAAAGTTCTTCAGATTGTTCCGTTCAAGAATGAATTGTAGCAGGTCTTCCGGCATTTTCCGATCATACACGAAGCGTACGGGCTTGCCCTTCTGCCGTTGCTTGATGGACTTGGAAATCTTCTCGAAGTCACTCTTGGTGATGTCATCTTCAATGTCGATTTCGGCGTCTCTTGTTAACTTGATAGTATATGCTGCAATGGTGTCGAAATCGAAAATGTAGAAGATTTGCTTCAGACCGTAGCGGATGATATCGTCCAGCATGATGATGTATTTTGGGGTTCGCACGCCCGGCAGGACGACAAAACGCGGCAGAACGTCCACCGGCACCTCGATGAGTGCATACTTCACCTTTTTGTTGTCATTCTTGTGCGACAGGTGGATGGCCAGGTAAATCACCTGATTCGTGAGATCGGGGAACTCCGGCAGCGAGTCCAGCATGGTCGGCGCCAACCGTGGCCGCACTTCCTGGCGAAAATAATTGCCGACAAATTCTTCGTGCTGCTTGTTAAGTTGCTTTTCATTGATGATGAAAATGTTTTCTTTCTCGAGCTCCTGGTACAGTTTGGAAAATACCTTATCGAAAGTCGCTCGCTGCGCGACAACGACGTCATGGATTTCGTTGAGGATTTTTTTGGGAGATTTGCCAAACGTGGCTTTTGCCTTTACGCCTGCTCTTTGCAGCCGCATGAGCGTGCCGACCCGAACTCGAAAGAATTCGTCCAGGTTTGAGGAGAAAATCCCGAGAAATTTCAGGCGTTCGATGAGCGGAACGGTGGGGTCAGCCGCTTCCTGCAAAACGCGGGCATTGAAAGACAGCCAACTGATCTCTCTGTTTATATAGTGGTTTTTCTTGTGGGGCATTTTGTTCCGTAACGCGCTTTAACAGCGCAGCTTGCTCAATATGTGTTTGCGGAAAGTTCATAGCCAATCTTTTGCTTCGATCCTAAAGCGGCACAGCCGCAGTATTCCAGATGAATCTAATAACTCTGTAATATGTACAGATTTAATATGTGTAAAAAATTCTTTCTTTTCAAGGATAAAGGACATGGTTGAATAAATTCGGGCGGTCTCGAGACCCCATTTGAGGACTAAAGCGATTAGCGTGCCGAAGGGGAGTTGAGTATCGTGTGCATGGTCTGGGAAGCAATATTGCCGCCGCTGATGATGACACCTACTCGCTTGCCAGTCCTTACGGCCTGACTCAGAAGGGCGGCAATTCCAAGCGCACCGGACGGCTCAACTACAAGTTTCATCCGGTAGAAAAGAAATTGCACGGCCTCAATAATCGCAGCCTCTGATACCGTTTGCATGTCGTCCACGTACTCCAGGACCAGCGGAAATGTGATTTTTCCCAGTGAAGGCGTGCGCGTCCCGTCGGCAATGGTGGGCGGATTGTGCACAGTGTGCAAAGTTTTTGTGCGAAAGGATTTCGTGGCGTCGTCCGCTAGTTCCGGCTCGATGCCGATGACTTTGCACTGCGGCGCAACATTCTTCGTGGCCACGGCAGTGCCGCTGAGCAATCCGCCGCCGCCACACGGGGCCAGCAGCAGATCAAGTCCGGGGACCTGCTCGTGGAATTCCAGCGCTGCCGTGCCTTGCCCCGCCACAACGTCCTCGTGGTCGTAAGGTGGAATGAGCGTCATGGCGTTTTCTTGCAGGAGCGCTTGTGCCAGAGTCTCGCGTGTTGTTTCTTGCGGGTCGTAGTCGATCACGGTTGCGCCATAACTTTCCGTCGCCGCACGTTTGATCGCCGGTGCATTTTTCGGCATGATGATGGTGGATTTCACTTCGAGAAGCCTGCCGGCCAATGCGATGGCCTGCGCGTGATTGCCGGAGGAGTAGGTGAGTACCCCGCGCGCTTTTTGCTCGTCTGAAAGTTGCGAAATGGCATTAAACGCCCCGCGAAACTTGAAGGCGCCGACCCGCTGAAAATTCTCGCACTTCAGATAAACCTCGGCGCCCACGATCTCGTTGAATGTTCGCGAAGTGTGTACCGGCGTAACATTGGCCTGCCTTCGCAGACGAGCGCTGGCTTGTTTGATCTTAGTGAACATGTCTGCCATGCCTGAATAGTCTCCATCTTCAGCTTTGTGAATCTGAGAATCGGTTGTACCGGAATGGATCGAGGTCGATTGAAGCCACTCCGTCCAAGACGATCTCAGCAATCAATTTCGCCGTAATCGGCGCCAGCAAAATGCCATTCCGGAAGTGACCGGTGGCAAGAATGTAATTCTCAAATTTTCCACGACCCAGAATAGGCAGGTTGTCGCTGGTATGGGGGCGCAGCCCTGCCCAGGTCTTCCCGATCGCCGCGGTCTTAAGCACAGGTGCGATGCTGAGCGCAGCAGCCAGCAGGCCATGGATGCCTTCCGCAGTTACACTTTTATCAAAACCAACATTCTCCATCGTTGCGCCGACAATCACCCGGCCGTCGGGCCAAGGTACGAGATAGCAGTTGGCGCAGTGGATCAGATGATGCAGCGGCTGTGGTTGCATTTGGAGGCAGAGGATTTGCCCGCGAATTGGCCGCACCAGCGCCGACTTGTCGATACTTCCTGCCCACGCGCCTGCGGTGTTGATAATGGTTTCTCCCCGAACCAGGCCGCCCGGCGTTTTCACACCAACAATTCTGCCGCCCTTTGCTTCCAGAGCAAGAACCGGTGTGTCGGTTTGAAATGTAACGTCCTGTTTCGCGCATGCTGTTACCAGCGCCTCCATGAGAGCGCGGTTGTTGACGTTGTGATCTGTTGGAAAAAAGAGTCCCGATTGCGCCGCCTCCGAGAGCCCGGGCTGTCGCTCTTGCAGTTCCTTTGCCGTGAGTTCCTCCACCGGTTTGCCTGCTTTAAGAAGGCGCACCAGAAGTCCGGCCAGCAGTGCGGCCTCCTGATAATCAGTCGCCACCATCAGGCTGCCGCTTTTTTGATAGGCAATGTCTCTGCCTGTTTCTTCTTCCAATTCCCGAACAAAATCAGGGTACAAGGCGTGGCTGGCCTCGAGTAATCGGGTCAGGGGCTCGGAAATGCTCTGTGCAGTTTCGGCAAGCGGGGCCAGCATTCCGGCAGCGGCCCAGGACGCCTCACGACCCGGCTGTCCCTTTTCGATGACCGCGACTTTGCGTCCTTCTTTAGCCAGTCGGCGGGCGATGGAGCAGCCAATGATGCCCCCGCCGATAACAACGATTTCAGGATCTCTTGACATGTCTTGCTTATGGTTCTTCTCGTGTAAAAGTTTCCCCTGCCTCGGAGTTGAATCTGCAAAAATTAGAATATGAATAATTCTGCTGAAATTCAATGGTGATGTTGGTGAAACTTTCGTCTGAAGCCGACGGATACCGATCTTCCCGGGGTGCTGTAGGTCTGGTGGCCAGAATCCGGCCATGACCGATCCAGCACGCCTCCTTTTTTCAGAACACATCCCGGTGCCCACCGCTTTCTCAATTTAATTAATAACTTGAACCTTTTGTCTTGTTTCCGTATATGATAGTGCAACGATCTAAAAATATGACCGATCATTTCTCGAGCGTCTATTATGAACTATTCAGAAGCGCTGGCCTTTGTTTTTCGCGATCAGGATTGGGTTAAGAAAATTGCCATTGGTGGCTTCGTGGCCTTCGTGAGTTTCTACTGTGGCCTGGTATTTATCTTCGGGTTTTTCTTGGTGGGTTACTATGTTGGCATCATTCGTAATTTGCTGAACAACGAGGAGAACCCGCTGCCGGAATGGTCGGATGCCGGCAAGATTTTCATTGATGGTCTGGTAGGGTCGATTATCATCTTCGTGTACACAGTTTTCATCGGCGGGCTATGCGCCATGTTCATTGTGTATCTTGCCAACCATCCATTTATCTCTGACTTCGAGAGGGTGATAGGAATTATTTTTGTATCAATCTCCACGCTGGTCTCGCTTGCCATGCTAATTAATTTGGGCTTATTGCGATTTGCCACAACCGAGAGCTTTGGTTCAGCATTCGACGTGGCGGCGATGTTTGAACTTATCAAACAGAATTTCGGCAACTTGCTTGCAATTACAATTTTTTCCCTGATTTTGAACGCGATTCTGCTGGCAGCAGGCTTCGGTATCCTTTCGCCGTTTACCAACTTCTGGGGGTTGACTGTCCAAGCGAACCTGTTTGCTCAGTTAGCAAAGGGTGAGCATATTGCGGAACCTGCTGCATCTGCGATGCAATCCGCCCAATGATCTTGTTATTGTCCTGCGCTAAGGATTAGAGTTAATAGTGCTTGCTTCTGACGATTTATTCCAGATTGATGAAGCGTTCGTTTCTAATTTATTGTACTCTTTGGTCTTTACTACCCACCCATGAATCAGGACCTGAAAATCTGGAAAATTTCGCTATTTCTCCTGCTGGGGCTCTTTGTTTTCGTCTACATCGTTTCCTCAACGGTAGCAGATGTTTATTTCCTCATCAATAATCCTGTTGTCGGGTTTACGTGTGGATTCGATACAGAGCGAAGTCAGGCAGTGGTTCAACATGTTGTGCCGCGGGGACCGGCAGATATGGCTGGCCTCAAAGAAGGCGATATCGTTCTTAGCATTAATGCGCGCTCACTGCGCACGGCCGAAGACCTTGAAAAAGAACTCTACCCCGATATCCGGCCTGGAGAGCCGGTCAGGTTCAAGGTGTTCAGAGATAATCAGGAAATTGATTTCACCGTTGAGTCCGAAAGCCACATAAAGGTCTATACTCGTTCTTTTTTTCAAGGTCTGCTGCCGGGCGTGGCATTTTCGTACAGCCTGTGCCTCATCGGTCTTTTCGTACTGTTGAAAAAAATAGACGACCGCGTTGGGCACATTTTTTTCCTGATGGTGATGTTCTGGGCGCTGGCGATGTGGGGAGTATTTTCTTCTGGTACGCCCGCTTTGTACAAAGTGCTGCCAGGGTGGTTCACCTGGATTTTGCAGCTCTTCTGGCCGCTGGCAGTCGGACTTCTGCTGCACTTTACGCTCATTTTTCCGGTTGAGAAACAGTCATTTGCACGGCACAAGCCCTGGTTTTTTCTGCTGATGTACGGCAGTGTTTTGTTGATAGGTCTTCAAGTGGTTGGCTCTCACTACGGTTGGAACTGGAGCGCTGAGTGGCTGCCCGCCATTTGGTCCGGGTGGTTTTCCGTCAACTTTGGCGTGGCGATGTCAATGCTGGGGCACACCTGCAAGACTGCGTCTGAACCACATGTTGCTAAACAAGCCAATATCATAATGGCCGGAACAGCATGGACGCTCGTGCTGCCAACCGGCCTCTACTTTCTCCCGCAAGCCTTCTTTAATTACAAGCTGCCATTTGCTGAGTTTATTCTGCTTGTCGTTGTACTTTGGCCGTCGACCCTCGCCTATGCCATTGTCAGACACAGGTTCATGAACATCGACGTCATCGTCAAGCGTGGCGTGGCCTACGCAGTGATGTCGGGATTTGTGGTGGCAGCCTACCTCGTTTTTGTAGTCGGCGCCGGCAGGCTGGTCTTGTTTCTCACCGGTTCCGAGAGCCAGCTCATCACGATCATTGCCACGCTGGCCATCGCGGCGCTGTTCAGCCCCATCAAAGAAAGGGTACAGAGGTTCGTAGACCGACGGTTTTTTCCCACCAGATTTACTTACCGAGAGGCGGTTCGCGGTTTTATTCACCGGCTGGTAAACGTAGTTGATCTGGCCACGCTGCAGGAAATGCTTCTCAGTTTCCTTTCCACCACCATGAAGATTCGTCCCGTCATGTTTTTCTGGCGGGACGAGCAAGCGCAGGAATTTGTGCAAAAAGAAGTGAAGGGAGGAGACTCATCGCCTGCCATCGCGTTCGGCGAAACCGACCGTGTGGTTCAAAGGTTGGCCAAAACGCAGAAGCTGGTGGATTTTTCGCTTCTCAAGGAGACTCCCGACCTGGTCCCGGTGGAGGAGTTGCAACCCTGGCAGTCACTTGAAACCGAAATTGCGCTACCTTTGCTTTCAAAAGGGGAATTGGTTGGTTTTATCACGTTGGGGTCGAAAACAGACAACGAGGCCTACTACAATGAAGACATCGAGTTGCTCGAAACCCTCGGCGACCAGCTCAATATTTCCCTGGCAAACGCGCTGCTTACCGAGGAGCTGCGCGAGCAGGAACGGCTGAAGAAAGAACTGGAAGTGGCGCGCCGTATTCAATTGAGCACCCTACCGCAGTCCGACCCGGATGTGCCAGGATTGGATATCAGCGGCATTTCGATACCGGCCTATGAAGTGGGCGGTGACTACTACGACTACCTGCTCCTTTCCGACGGCCGTTTCGGTGTGGTGGTGGGAGACGTGTCTGGCAAGGGCACGTCAGCGGCGCTTTACATGTCGCAACTCAAAGGCATTTTGCAGACCGCTGCGAAGTTCTGCAAGTCGTTGAAAGATTTAATGGTAGAAGTGAACGCAGTCGCTTTCTGCAACATAGAGGAACAGTCTTTTATCACCCTCACGTGCGGCGCATTTGACGTGAAAAAGCACAAGTTCAACCTGGTGCGCGCTGGCCATCTGCCGTTGATCTATTATTCGAAAGACGCAAACTGCTGCACCGAGTTGGTTCCCGGCGGCATTGGCGTGGGTCTGGAGTATGGCAAAGTTTTCCGCCAGGAGTTGGAAGAGGAGGAGGTGGGTTTTGCACCGGGCGACGTTTTCTTGTTTTATTCCGACGGCATTGTAGAGGCGCGCAACTCGCGGGGTGAGGAGTTTGAGAGCCAACCACTCTTCGATATTCTGCTCAGCAACGGCTATGCGAATGCCAACGAGCTACGGGAAACAATCCTGGCGCGGGTCAGGGAGTTCACAAACGGCTCGGCGCAGCAGGATGACATGACGCTGGTGGTCGTGAAAATAAAGTAATGCCAGAGATGAGCGAAGTTACGGTTCTGCTAATCAACGTCAGCAAATCATACGGCGATCTCAAGGCGGTCGACAATTTGAGTTTTGAAGCCCGCCGCGGTGAGATTTTCGGCTTGCTCGGCCCTAACGGCGCCGGTAAAACTACCACGCTGGAAATGATCGAAGGTCTGCGCAAACCGGACAGCGGCGACATCTACATCAACGGCCACGATGTTCGGCGTGAGTTGCACAAAGTAAAAGAGGTCATCGGCGTGCAGTTACAGAGCACCTCGATTTACAACAAAATCAAGATCGGCGAAGCGCTCAAGCTGTTCGGTGGGTACTACAAAACGCGCCGCAGTGTCGATGAGCTTCTGAAACTGGTTGCGCTGGAGGACAAACGCAACACCTACCATGTGAAACTTTCCGGCGGCCAACAGCAGAGATTTGCACTGGCGCTTGCCTTGGTCAACGATCCCAAAGTTGTATTTCTTGACGAGCCCACCACAGGGCTCGACCCGCAGGCGCGCCGCAACCTTTGGGAGATCATTTCTAAAATGAGGTCAGAAGCGAAGACGGTGATCCTGACCACCCACTACTATGGAGGAAGCCGAGCGGCTGTGCGACCGCATCGCCGTTGTCGACC
>SMXE01000260.1 GCA_004357015.1 Caldithrix sp. | reverse complement strand
CGATGTTCGTGCCTGTGAAATTCATCCACCCGGTGCGGACCGAGCGCTGGCGGGTGATCTCGTTGCCGGTAACAGCGGCGTGGACAATATTCGCTGGGTGGGCGGCCTGGGTCGAATTCGACACCCAAAGCTGGGCCCACTGGGGATTGATCGTGACGTCGGTTTATCTGGTGTTCGCGGGTGTTGCGCAGCAGATATTTCCGGCGCGCCGGCGCCATCGTTAAAATCCGGGTGATCGCGGCCACCCATGCGGATGGGCGCTGCAGCAATGCGCCAACTCCATCCGCGAAAAAAGTCGCGACCACTTGCGCGGGCAGATGGCTTGCAGCGGACTAAACCCCATCGCGGCCGATTGATAATTGGCCGCTAGCAATAGGAAATTTGCCGTGTATCAAATCAAAAATCCGGTCACCGAGCCTGCGCAAATCAGGGAAATTCTGGGCGAGGAATTCATCAGCCAAACCAAAAAATGGGGCTGACCCAGATAACCTAGAAAAGGGGTTATCATGGGCGGTATGCGAAAGAGTCGTTTAAGCAAATATAAACAAGACCGTTTGACCGAACATTTTGTGTCTGGATCAACGGCCAGAACTGCGGCCAGCCTATGTGGCGTGAACCGCAAAACGGCCGCGTTTTTCTTTCGACGCCTCCGTGAAATTATTGCGTATGAACTGGAGGCCGAAAGCGAGGCGATGTTTGGCGGTGAGATTGAGGTGGACGAAAGCTATTTTGGCGGCAAGCGCAAAGGCAAACGCGGTCGAGGTGCAGCGGGTAAAATCCCCGTTTTTGGTTTGTTGCAAAGGGGTGGGAAGGTTTACACCAAGATCATTCCAGACGCTTCAGCAGCTTCCCTGATGCCGATCATTCAGAGAAAGGTAATCCCTGATAGCATCGTCTATTCGGACTGCTGGAGGGGCTATAATGTGCTGGACGTATCCGATTTCCATCACTTCAGGATCAATCATTCCAAGCTATTCGCCGACCGTCACAATCATATCAACGGGATCGAGAACTTCTGGAACCAAGCCAAACGCAATCTGCGCAAATTCAATGGTATTCCCAAGGCTCAATTCGGGCTATATTTGAAGGAATGTGAGTGGCGTTTCAACAACACTGAACCATCAAACCAGTTATCAAAATTAAGACAATGGGTTAAACAGTCGCCTGTTAACAACTTGCAACGCTTTGATATAGCGCAACAAAACAACCACATCAGCAGAAAATAATTGCAAGAAACGACCGGTTTCAGGTGCGAAACCCTGCAATTCGTGATTCACTTTCAGGCAGGAACAATGCCCTGAACGAGGTTGCCATGAAGCCGCAAAAGCCCCCGGCGCAGGAGCCGGATGGATTGTTCAAGACGCCGCTTGAGCGGTTCATCGACATGCAACACCCGCTGGTCCGGCTTGCTGAACGCATCGACTGGGACAGTCTGGATACGCAGATTGCGGGCTGTTTCGGACAGGCGGGACGTCCGGCGGTTCCGACACGTTTCATGCTGGGGATGCTGATTTTGAAGGCGACATATAACCTTTCGGATGAAGCACTTTTTGATCGCTGGCCGTGTGATCCCTACTTTCAGTTTTTCACCGGTGAGCTCTATTTCCAGTATCAGGTGCCGCACGAACGCTCGGGCCTCAGCCACTGGCGCAATCGTCTTGGAGCGGATGTTCTGGATGCGCTTTTACGCGAAAGCCTGACGGTTGCGCAAAAGGCCGGGGCGCTGAGCGAGCGGGACATGGAAGCGGTGACGGTGGACACCACGGTGCAAGAAAAGGCGGTGCGCTTTCCGACCGATGCTGCCCTGCTTTACACGGCGCTGGTCAAGCTCGGGGCCGAGGCCCGCACCTCCGGGATCAAGCTGCGCCAGTCCTATAGGCGCCTTGGCAAGCGGGCCCAGATCATGGCCGGGCGTTACGCCCATGCCAAGCAATACAAGCGGATGCGCAAGCAGTTGAAATTCCTCAAAACCCGTCTGGGGCGGGTGGTTCGCGATATTGAGAGGAATATCGAGAGCAATCCCGAAAAGCAGGCGGTATTTGCCGAATCCTTACGAAAGGCACGCATCATCGGTGCCCAGGCTTTGAATCGCAGGGCCAAACCGAAGATCTATTCCTGGCATGCGCCCGAAGTCGAATGCATTGGCAAGGGTAAGGCCCGTGCGCCGTATGAGTTCGGTTGCAAAGCCACCATCACCACCACCAATGGCCGTGCCAAAGGTGGCATGTTCATCCTGCACGCCGACGCCCTGCACGGCAACCCGTTTGACGGCCACACATTGGGAGAGGTTCTGAAACAGACCGCGACACTGACCGGTATCACTCCAAAACGCGCCCATGTCGATCGTGGATATCGCGGCCACAAACAGAACCTGCACACGCCTGACCCGGCCACGGGTCAGCCCACACGCCCGCCATGGCGGGTCTTCATTTCAGGGCGCAAAACTCTGAAGCCGAACCTTAAGGCCGAGCTGAAGCGAAGATCGGCAATCGAGCCGGTGATCGGACACATGAAAGCCGACCACCGCATGGGGCGAAACCACCTCAAAACTCGCTCAGGCGACCGCTTCAACGTCAAAATGGCCGCCATTGGCTTCAACTTCCGCCGCATCCTCAAATGGCTGGAGACTTTGGTCTCGTGGCTATTGCTGTGGTTGCGCTGGAATCTTGCCAAGCCGATGAAAATGGCCGTTTGTTAACAGACGACTATTTAGTCAAACCAGCCATGTCCTATTTGCTGCTCAGTCTCGCCGAAACTAGCCCAAAGGACCGGCTTCCCAGCGAATGTCGGTCATCGCCTCAGGCTGGCGATTATCTGGCTGGCGGACAGCACATCAGCATATTTTTCACTGATGTCGAACAAATTTGCCTCGTGAGGCCCTAGCGCGCGATCGCCGACACAATCAGCAGCTAGAATGGGGCGAAAATCGTGGCTTATCGCATCAATGACGCTGGCGCGGACGCAGCCGCTTGTGGTGCATCCAGCAATCACGAGTGTGTCGACACCTTTTGCCTTCAAGATGCCAGACAGGTGTGTTCCGAAAAACGCCGAGGCCTGTGTTTTGCGGATAACCGCCTCGCCGGAACTTGGGGTCAGTTCGCCGACCACCTGACTGGCGGGTGCAAGCTCGATCAATTCGCGCAAACGCGGCACCTTTTCACACCATATCCCTGTGTCTGCCCCATCATCCGCGTAAACTATTCTCGTGAAAACCACCGGCAGCCCCTGTCCGCGAAAAAAAGACAGCAACGGCACCGTCGCGTTCACCGCTTCCGCAATATTTCCACCGCCGAAAATCTCCGGATCAACAAAGCCATTGACGAAATCTACAACCAGCAGAGCAGGCGATCTTCCGAACCCGGTCTTTGTACCAAACGTTTGCTTCCGGTAGATATTTTCTTCGTCCATGGCAATCCCGCCGTTGCTGATTGCTCCGCCCTCAGGTCGAAATCATCTTCTTCTCAATACCTACGCCCGCAGCCATGGCGCGTTCATATTCAAGCGGGACGGTGGCCGAATCCTGCAGCGCAATTCCGGTCGAATCGAAGATTGTAATCTCGTCGTCGGATGTGCGCCCCTTTTTCTTGCCAGTTATTACTTCGCCAATCTCACCGGCTATGTCGTCTTCGGTGATCAGTCCTTGCGACAGTGGCACATTGATCTCACCGTCAGTCCGGCATTGGCGAATGTCATCGACGAATATCCGGGCGTTGGTCAGCAACTTACCGTCCAGTTCCTGATCTCCGGCCTTGTCGGCACCCACTGCGGCGATATGCGTTCCCGGCGATACCCATTCGGCACGTACAAGCGGAGAACGTGCCGGCGTTAGCGTCACTACAACGTCAGCGCCTGAGACCACTTCTTCAACATCCGTCGACATTTTCAACTTGAATTTGTCATATTTCGGCTGCTGGGCCTCGGCAAAATGGTCGAGCGTCTCTTGGCTCCTGCTCCAGATGCGCACATCTTTCCAGTCGAACACTTCGTTGAACGTGGCCAACGCGCCTTCGGCCATGTGGCCGGCTCCGACAATTGCCAGCGTCTTGGAATTCTTTCGTGCCATCCACTTGGCGGACACAGCTCCGGCAGATCCGGTTCGCATCACCGTATGATAGCTACCATCGACAATCGCCAACGGAAAACCGGTTTCGGGTTCGGTATAGATGAGGATCGAAAAAACAGTGGGAAGGTTGAAGTTTGCTCGGTTGTTTTCGCGAATCGATACCCATTTACAGGCCGCGGAATGCGGTTCCTCAATGTAAGATGGCATTACCTCCCACTCGCCGGGAAATCGATCGATGACGATATGGCCCTTCGGATCCATATAGTAGCGGCCTTCACCATGCATGCGATAGGCTTGCTCGACGCACTGATTGTATTCGGCCGGCGTCAGTAGGCCAATCATCTCGCTGCGGCCGAGTATGAGAGTTTTTCGGTTGGCCCAGTTTTCCATTGCTGTTTTCCCATTTGCTGGTTGCGTCAATGTGATTTGAGAACGTAATCTTTGTTTCGCTGCGCAGCAAGTCGTCAGCAAAATGATTGGCTCTGTGGTTGTCCAGTCAACCAACGATCTCGATGACCTGGCAGGCAGGTCAAAAGTGTATCTGCAAGCTGGTGGTTCGAAAATTATTGTCGTCAGATTCGCTATTTGTTTGGCGGCACGAAGGCGGGCCAGAACCACAAAAGCCGTGTTCTTTCATTGACAAGCTGCAACTGATGGTTGCAGCTTTGGTTTAAATTTGAGGGAGAATTTTTCGATGAGGTCATATGAAGCGGTGAAAGGGGGTGCTGTCAAACAAATGCGAACCCGTCTCAGTTTACCGCGAAACCCGTGAACCTATGCGGAACAAAGTTGACGCCACTCGGCGAGAGCAGCGGTACGGTTGAGCTTGAAATTTGCGCGTGTGTAGAGATGACGCTCCTGATTGAAATGATTGTGGACAAAAGAATGAACGGACGCGAACTTCTGCAAACAGTGCATTCGCCTGAACCGCAACATTGCTCTCTCTCGACGTCGAAACGGCAGGTGAGAATTCTCCGCTCGGTTGTTTAACCAGCGACCGGCCTGCTGTTTTCCGGCATTGCCAATCACCTTCATCGCCGCGCCGTAAGAACGAAGCCTGTCGGTTACGATCACATCTGGTCTGCCGTACCTTTTCATGATTTTTCGTAAGAAAATCAGTGCCGCTTTGCGGTCTCGGCGCTTTGTCACATAGGACTCGAGCACTTCCCCCTCGTGATCCACAGCCCGCCAAAGGTAATGTGTTTCTCCGTTGATCTTCACGAAAATCTCGTCCAGATGCCACTGCCAATTCGAGTATGCGCGCATCCGACTAACCCGATTTCTGCGGATTTCAGACGCAAATAACGGACCAAATCTGTTCCACCAAAAACGTATCGTCTCGTGGCTGACATCAATCCCACGTTCGTGGAGCAAATCCTCGACATTCCGAAGCGACAGCGGAAAACGGATGTAGAGCATCACTGCCAGACGGATGATCTCTGGGCAGTTTTTGAAATAGCGAAATGGGCTCGGTTTCGTCATTTATCAAGGTTAGGCGACCGCCCTGCCCGCCTCAACCAAGTTTCCTCTGACAAGACCAGCTTGCCGCACTGCAGGCCAAGATCGACAATGCCGCGGCTGCGACAGTTCAGGCAGAAGCAGTGGCTCAACCTTCAGCCTCAACCGATGTCAACACTGCCGAGCCTGGGATGGTTAGATTTGCAGAAGCTCCGACGGT
>SMXE01000259.1 GCA_004357015.1 Caldithrix sp. | reverse complement strand
GCATCCCCACCAGTTGCAGCTGTCGCGCAGAAACGTGACGGGCTTTTCGGTCTGGGCTGAGAAGACACTGACATAAATGAGACTGAAAAGTACAAAACCCAACAACATTCTGACTTTTTTTATTCACAGACCTTCAGTATAACTTTGCTGCAATTGTCCAGCTTCTTGTCGAATATGCGGTACGCCTCAACACCTTGATTGAGTGGCAGCCGGTGAGAAATGACAGCGCCTAAATCATACTTCCCTTTCTCTACCACCGGTAAAAGGTTCTCCATGTAGTGCCTGGCCGAACAGCGGCCAATCTTATACGTGATATTCTTGTCATAGGCTTCAACCGGTGAAAATACAACCCTGTCGCCAGTGTGCACCCCAACGGTAGCAATCACGCCGCCAGGACGCACGAGTTCAAACGCTGTGCGGCCCGCGTCCGCGCTACCAACCACCTCCAGCACACTGTCGGCACCACGGCCTTCGGTCGCGTTCCGCAGCACTGCAACGGGATCGCATTCCCTGAAGTTGACAGGTACAGCCCCGAACGTTTCCGCCAGCTTCAGGCGCCCCGGGATCGCATCGATAGCGTAGATCTGTTCGGCGCCTAATTCGCGCGCGCCAAGAATCGCCATCAGGCCGACGGGCCCACAGCCAACGACAGCGTACACGCCCTGCGGCGAAATCTCAGCCATCTCTGCGCAAAAATAACCCGTTGAAAAAACATCGCCGAGCAGCAGGCCGCCCTCTGGCGAGACCGTTTCAGGCAGTAGCAGAAGGGTGGTATCGGCCAACGGCACGCGTACAAACTCCGCCTGGCCGCCATGCAGGCCGGCGCCATTCTCCCGCCAGCCGAAGAGCTGGCTATGAACACAACGTGCGGTCAAGCCTCTACGGCAGTAGAAACAGACGCCGCAGCTTGTGCTGAACGGGCAAAAAACACGCATGCCTCTCTGCAGATTAACGACTTCATTACCAACTTCGACAATTTCTCCTACAAACTCATGCCCCATGACCGTGCCATGGTCCAGGCCTTTCTCGCGTTCATGATACGGATGCAAGTCCGAGCCGCAAATGGCAGTCAGTTCGACTTGCACCATAACGTCGGTCCGGGTTTCCAGAACCGGGTCAGGGACAGACTCGTACCGTACTGTTTCTTTGCCGCGGAAGGTAAGCGCTTTCAAAACGGGTTCCTTATCAAGCTACTAAATAAAATTGAGCGATTGGCGTTTGGCAATTAGCTCTTAGCTAAAAAAATGAATTCGTTAGAATACTTATTGTAAATCACCTAACAGGTAAAATAATATTCACAACGTAAATTCTCAAAAATTAAGAGCCAAAAGCTAATGGCCAAACGCGTAGTGCCGGTAAATGAACCGGATGAATCTAAGCAAATTGACTGGAGATGTCAAGCCGGGGCTGATAATCACAACGAGGTAAGTTGCAACGCAGAACAGCTTGCGGGCGTAATTCTAAATCGTGAAGGCGAATGGCATCCGGAATTTGGCAAAAATAAGTGTCACTCGAAAGCAAGGTTTGTCACAAACATTTAACTTACAAACTAAAGTGAATTTCACGATGCAAATCCCGACCGATTTTGTTTCGACAAGAAACAGAAAATTATTGCTATTCTGTTAAATTTTCCTGAAATTTAAGCTCACCTTGAAGTTGGCTTCTGGCCAGCGCAAAAAATCCTGATGTTCAACAAAAGCGAGTTGTTTCATGAGTGAGAATAGACTGTTCACCTTGGGCATCGAAGAAGAATTTCAGCTCATTGATCCTGAAACGCGGGAACTCAAAGCGCATATTCAGCAAATGCTGGAAACCAAGGACAGCCACGCTGCACTGAAAGATGTGCTCAAAAAAGAGCTGCACCAATCCGTTGTGGAAACCGGAACCTGCGTGTGCGAGAACATCAAGGAGGCGCGCAGGGAAATCGTCAACCTGCGTTCCGAGTTGGCCGCCCTCGCCAAAGAAAACAATTCGCGCATCGCTGCAGCAGGCACCCACCCTTTCTCGCACTGGATGGATGTGCCCATCACAGACGATCCCCGCTACCACACACTGTTGCAGGACATGCAGCTCATCGCGCGTGCCAACCTCATCTTCGGCCTGCACGTGCATGTCGGCATCGACGATCGGGAAATCGGCATTCATATTTTGAACGCCGCCCGTTACTTCCTGCCGCACGTTCTGGCGGTGTCTACCAACTCGCCCTTCTGGGTTGGCCGAAACACCGGCTTTAATTCATACCGCATCAAAGTCTTCGACCGCTTTCCTCGCACTGGCATCCCGGACTACTTCAGCAGCCTGACGGAGTACGAAAACTTCCTGAAACTGCTGGTCAAGACCAACTGCATCGACAACGGCAAGAAGATCTGGTGGGACATTCGGCTGCATCCACATTTCGACACGCTGGAGTTTCGCATTTGCGACGTGCCGCTGCGGGTGGACGAAACCATCGCCATTGCCGCCATGTTTCAGGCGATTGTGGCCAAGCTGCACAAACTCATCAAACAAAACCTCGGCTTCCGCCTCTACCGCCGGGCACTGATCATGGAAAACCGCTGGCGCGCAAGCCGGTACGGCATCCACGGAAAACTGATCGACTTCGGCAAACAGGAGGAAGTGGACGTCAAAGTTCTGCTGCGAGAGCTGATCGAATTCGTCGACGACGTCGTGGATGATCTCGACTGTCGTGATGAGGTCAACTACTTTAATGAAATCGTCAAAATGGGCACCGGCGCCGATCGCCAACTCGCGGTCTGGGAAAAGAGCAAAGATTTCAAGAAGGTAGTGGACTTTATCATCGAAGAGACGCACCTCGGCCTGAAAAATTAGATTATCCTCACGAAATGGATTTCGATAACATCTCGTTCGACCCTGCCTTTCGGGAAGGTGCTGCCAACGCCATCCGTGTTTGCCTCAATCTCCAACCCGATGAAAATGTCACGATTATCACCGATAATGCCGCGGCAGAAATTGCAGCGGCATTGAAAAACGAAGTCGATATGGCCGGCGTCAGGGTCGTGTGCTTTGTGCTGGAGGAGTTTGGCGACCGCCCATTTTCTGAAATGCCCGCTGCCATTCTCCGGGCGCTCCAGCAGTCTCAGGTCAGCATTTACGCCGCCTCTGCCGAGCCGGGCGAACTGCGTATCCGCATGCAGATGGTGAACGTCATCAACCGCAACAAGATCCGACATGCGCACATGGTCAACATCACGCCACAGATCATGTTTGAAGGCATGCGGGCGGATTACAAACAAGTCGATGCGCTCAGCCAGTTCCTGATTGAAAAGGCGCGTAAGGTAAGCTACCTGAAAGCGACCACGCCCGGCGGCACAGACATCCGCGTGGAATTTTCCCCACAGTTGAATTGGGTAAAAACCAGCGGATTCATCACAGCAGATAAATGGGGCAATCTGCCCGGTGGCGAGATTTTCACGGCGCCGCAGAATATCAACGGCATCTTTGTAGTGGATGGCGTCGTGGGCAACTATCTGTGTCAGAAGTACGGCGACTTGCAGGAAACGCCGCTTGCCATTGAAATCGAGAATGGCCGCATAAGACAGATGTCCTGTGAGAATAAAGATCTGCTCAGGGAGTTTGATGCATACGTCCACACCGACACAAACAGCGACAGGGTGGGCGAATTTGCCATCGGCACGAACCTGGCCGCAAAAAAAATCATCGGCAACATTTTGCAGGATGAAAAAATGCCCGGCATTCACATTGCGTTCGGACACCCGTACAGCGAACACACCGGCGCCGACTGGACATCGACGACGCACATCGATTGTGTGGGCCGCGATTTTGATATCTGGTTCGAAGCAGAGCAAATCATGCAGGCTGGTAAATTCCTTGGGCAGCAGAGCCGCAAGTGAGTGCAAACGAACAAATGAAAAGTAAAAAGTGAATGCATGAATGGAGGATGGAAGATGGCAAATAGAAGATCTTAGAATGCAACGCGCCATCATCCGGTACTCCCAAAATCCATTCATCGACCTACCGCGGCTGAGCCGCAAATTTCAAATCACAGATCAGTCCGGAGCCTGCAGGATTGGCATTTGTGGTTTGGGATTTCCAAGTCTTGAAAATAAATGACAGAGTTTGACTCATCAGGAACTAACGTTGTCTCCTGGAGTGTGAGCCTTCTGAGGCATCAAAAAGAATAGGTCATCTACTTGTTTTTTAAATGCTTGCAGTTTTCGGCATGATGCTATTGGCCGCCAAGAATCCGATTGACAAAGTAGGCTGCTTTGCTTAACTTATGGCGTTTGATCGTTCTTGATAGAAATTATTTCATACATAACATACATGACATTTGAAAACATTCTTACTGAAAATTTCTAATATCCGCAGCGGCGAGTTGAAACGAGTGCTGCTCATGGCGGGCTACATTTTCGTCATCATCGCCTCATACAATGTCCTCAAGCCAATGACGCGATCCCTTTTTGTGTCCAATATGGGACTCGAGCAATTGCCCTATCTCTATATGATTTTGGCTGTGGTCGTGGGTCTATTTATAATAGGCTATTTGCGGGTTTCCGCCAAACTCAAGCTCGACTGGCTTCTCAATACCACCATCCTGTTTCTGATGGGCAATCTGATTTTGTTCTGGTGGTTCCTCAAACTGGAAATCCACTCACCCATTCTCTACTACAGCTTGTTCATCTGGGCCAGCATCTACGGTGTCCTTACGACCACGCAGTTCTGGCTCATGGCCAACTACGTCTTCAACGCGCGGGAGGCGAAACGCCTCTTTCCAATTCTGACATCCAGCGCACTAACGGGCGCCATTATGGGTGGATACTTTACGCGCTTTCTGGTCAAGCAGATCGGTGGAACGGCGAACCTGGCCTTCTTTTGTATCGCGCTCCTCGGTGCTGCGCTTGTGCTCTTGAACATGGCTTGGCGCAACCGGGACACGTCAATCGAGACCTCCCGCCGGATGAAGACGCCAAAAGGTCCTGACCATTCTTTTAGAATCGTTGCAGAAATATCTACATTGGTCAGGGACTCAAAACACCTGGCTTTTCTTATGGCCATCGTAGGACTGACCTACATTGTCGTGCAATTGGCAGACTTTCAGTTTATTGCTTTTGCAAGTAACAAAATTGCTGACACGGATGATTTGACTGCATTTTTCGGCTTCTGGCTCTCCAACTTGAGCATATTCGCCCTGGCGTTTCAACTGGTATTCGTCCGCCTAATCCTGAGCCGCTTCGGGGTTGGCGTCACAATCATGTTTCTGCCACTCGCCCTGCTGATTACATCTGCGTGGGTTTATCTGAGCTACGGACTGGTTTCAATTCTAGCCATCAAGGTCGGCGACGGCGCGTTCCGGCACTCCATCAACAAAGTTGGAATGGAGTTGCTCTACCTGCCAATCCCGCCGGAAGTGAAAAAGAAAACCAAAGCATTCATCGACATGTTTGTGGATCGCTTTGCCCGCGGCACGGCAGGTTTGATCTTGCTGGTGTTCTATACCTGGCTTGGCTTCAGCATCGCCCAAATCAGTCTCATATCCATCTCTCTCATCAGTATTTGGATCCTGCTTTCCATTGCAACCTACCGCGAATATGTCAACTCTTTTCGGCAGGCAATCGACAAGCAGCGCATCGATATTGATGCAGTTTCACTGTCCATTAAGGACACGAACACCATTAACTCGTTGCTCATTTCCCTGACCAGCCAGAACGAACGTCAAGTGGTGTACGCCCTGCAACTTCTGGAGTCCGCCTCCGGCGTTGATCTTGAACCGCCCCTGCATCCTCTGCTACAGCATAAGTCGCCGGCGGTCAGACGACAAGCTCTGCAGCTCACTTACCGGCAGAACCTTAAGCAACTCTCCAAAGACGTCAAACTGTTGTTGGCAGACGCGGACGAGGATGTCCGTCAGGAGGCTGTGCGGGTTTATGTTGAATTTTCTGAAGAACGCAACGAGGACATTCTAAAGAATTGGCTATCAAGCAGTGAACTTGGCCTGAGAGGCGCTACCTTGCACTACCTGGCAGAACAGCCCAATCTGGCCAGAAAACTGCTATCAGACGAAATAATACAATCATTTCTGAACGAGGGCAGCGAAGGTCGGGCCCTGGTGGCCACCGTGCTGGGCACCCTTTCAGACAAAACCTACAGTACCTATCTGAATGACCTTTTGACGGATCCCCGCAACAAAGTGCGCACCCGGGCCATCCGCAGCGCAGGACAAACCGGCTCTGCGGAATTCATACCCATTCTTCTGGAGAACCTCGAAATCCGAACCTACCGCAAAGCAGCAAGGCAGGCTCTGGCGCTTTATGGCGAAGCCGTCATCGCGGACCTAAACAGATATCTGAACGACAAGAAAGTCGCCTCTGAAATACGGACTGAGATTCCACGAGTTCTGAGTCTGATCGGAACCCAAAAAAGTGTTGACGTCTTGCTGGACAATCTAATACTGCGGGACGAGAGCTTGCGTTACGACGTCATCAAAGCGCTCAACCGTTTGCGGGCGCGCTTTCCTGAACATACATTCGATAAAAGAGTGGACGAGGCCTTGCAGGATGAACTTAGAAAATACTATCGCATCCTCAAGACGCTGCATCTTTCCGAAGCGGAGACCAACGGCGACGATTCCGGGCTGTTGAACCGGGCGCTGGCCGGACGACGCGAAGATCATATTGAACGTATTTTTCGCCTGCTGGCGCTACGCTATCCGCCAAAGGATATCTACAATGCTTTTGCCGCAACCACGAGCCAAAACCCCGCGATTCGGGCGAATGCCATTGAGTTCCTTGATAACATTCTTTCGAAAAATCACAAAAGAATTCTCTTGCCGGTGGTGGAAGAGTTGCCAATTGAGCAAGTCCTGCAAAAAGCAGACGGCCTGGTAGATGGCAAAATCACGAATCGCATGGAAGCACTGAAAAGTCTCGCTAGCAGCGGTGACGCCTGGTTGCGAGCCTGTGCCTTGTATGAAATCGGAATCACCGGATTGACATCCAAATTCAAAACCGAAATCAGCAAGGCAGAAAACTCCACCCACACTCTGGTGAAAGAAACCGCTCGCCTCGTCCTGGAAAAGTTTGCATAAGTGGAATCTATTCTTAATTTAGAACTTGGAATGAAAGAGCGTCCTATCAATGTACTCAGTTATTGAAAAGGTTATATTTTTACAAGATATCGATGTATTCAAAGACGTCAAGGTGGAAGACTTGGCACACCTGGCAGTTATTGCTGAAGAAGTCTCCTTCTTGTCCGGCACTGCCTTGTATGAAATGAACGATTCGCCAGACGCCCTTTACATTGTTGTCGCTGGCAAAGTGCGGCTGCACCGTAACGGCCAGGAGATCGCCGTAGTTGGAACCCGTGAAGCAGTAGGCGCCTGGTCACTATTTGACGATGAACCGCGCGTGGCAACAGCCACCGCTTTGGAAGACACGGAAGCGCTGAGAATCGCACGTGATGACTTTTATGACATCCTTTCGGATCACGTACGAATAGCTGAAGCTGTCCTGAAATCTATGGCACGCAGGCTGAAGTCTTTGACAAACCTGATTCAACAACCAGCCAGTGCACTGCCGAACATGAAAAGTGAGACGTGAAACGAGGCCATAACATCAATTGCTCTTCACGTTTTAAAGGAACCGAGAGCAGAGAGAATGAGTGACTTGCAGACTGGAGTCTGATACATGACCGATCAAAATGAGACATCACCCAGAATTCTAATTCTTGACGACGAAGAAATGGTTCTGACCAGCCTGAGTTCCTTCCTTGAACTGGAGACCGACTATGACGTTATCACCTTTACCGAGGGAACAAACGCTCTGGCCTACATAAAAGAGAATCTGGTAAATCTCGTCATTTCAGATTATCTCATGCCGGACATGGACGGTATCACATTTCTCGGCAAAGTCAAAAAAATCGATCCCCATATTACGCGAATTATTCTGACCGGTTATGCCGACAAAGAAAATGCCATCAAGGCCATCAACGATGTCGGTCTATTCCAGTACATCGAAAAACCGTGGGACAACGACGACCTGCAAATCGTAATCCGAAACGGCCTTGAAAAACAACAATTGATGCGCGAATTGGACAAAAAAGTCAGTGAAATTCAAAAAGCTTATGGCGACCTGCAGGGTCTTCACAAGGAAATTCTGAAAGCCTTCGCCTGACATGAGTCATCTCATCACAAAACAGACAAACATCACCTTCGACCAACTCATCACGCTGTATGAAGTCAGTAGGAAGATCAATTCCCAGTTGAACTTTCAGAAGCTGTTGGATGAGATAATGGACCTGGCCATCAACATTCTGCAGGCTGAGAAGGGGCTGCTTCTTCTGAAAGAGGAAGATTCAGATGAGCTGACCGTTCAAGTCGCCCGTCTGATGGACCAACGCAAAATGGATGAGATCGTGGCAGTGAGCCGCAGCATTATCAAAAAAGTCGAAGGGGAAATGAAGCCCATTCTGCTGCAGAGAGTCCCTGACACTACCGGCGTCAGTGAAAACACGAGCCTGATTCGCTACAAAATAAAATCCGTTATCTGTGTGCCGTTGAGCAGCAAGGACAAGCTGATCGGCACGATTTATCTCGACACCACGCAGGCAGAACATTTCTTCAAGCCGGCAGACCTTTCGTTCCTTGAAGGCTTCGCCAATCTGGCAGCCATCGCCATCGAGAACGCAAAAAGCTACCAGGAAATCGAAAAACTTAACACCAACCTGGAAAGCCAAGTAGAAAAACGTACAGAACAACTGAAAGACAAGAATGAAGAGCTGATCACGGCGTATGATGAGCTTAAGGACGCTCAGATGCAGTTGCTGCGGTCGGAGAAGATGGCATCGTTGGGAATGCTGGTTGCCGGCATCGCCCATGAAATCAACACACCGCTGGCAGCGATCAACAGCAACACGGACATGTTTATTCGCAGCTTTGAGAAATTACGAATCAAGCTCGGCTCCCCTGACGGCGATCCAAGAGATGCGCTGACCACCATCTGCGTAATGGAGAATCTCGCAAACGTGAACCTGACCGCGTGCCAGCGCCTGGATGGAATTGTCAAGACGCTCAAGAATTTTGCACGCCTCGATGAAGAGGATTTCAAACTGGTCGACATTCAGGAAGGCCTTGACTCGACGCTGGAACTCACGGCCCATCTCAGTCGGAACCGAATCAAGGTTATAAAGGAATACGGCGACATACCAAAAATAAGATGCTACGCCAACCAGCTCAATCAGGTGTTCATGAATTTGATCGTAAATGCATGCCAGGCTATCGATCGCAACGGGACACTCACTATCAGAACCAGAGCCTCTGTTAGCCAGGTCCATGTTGAGATTTCGGATACAGGCTCGGGCATTGACCCTAAGCATCTGTCCAAAATCTTCGATCCGGGCTTCACAACGAAAGGTGTAGGTGTGGGCACGGGCCTCGGCCTGTCAATCTCTTACAAGATCATGCAGGAACACGCGGGCTCTATCGACGTGGAAAGCAAGAAGGGAAAAGGGACGACTTTCACTGTGAACATTCCAATTGAAAATCCAAACGCTCCTTCCTGACGCAACCCGGGTTCAGCCGCCATATTTCCGTAGGGCTTCCGCTGACTCATTCCTTTAGAACTTTTTGCTTTTGCGCGCTGGCCATGACCTCGTCGGATTTCGGCGCCAGGATGCCGAGAATGATTGCGTACCTGCCAGGCCGCAATCGGCTGACATCTACTGCGATCAATGTATCCCGAAAACCACATCATCGTGCCAATCCCTCTTGCGGCGAATACTCGATGGGCAACAAGTCTGCAACGTTTTCCCAGGCCCAATAACCGTAAACCGTCAAGGCGAGAGGATCATATAGGTAACCTGAAGTATCTATGGTAGCGAAAGTTTTGTTCATCACCAGCCATGAAGTTTGCGCTTGCGGCCGGGTGGATTCTGACCACTTTTGATTGTTCATCCGCAGCGCGGACCTGTCGTATTTGAGGCGCCAGTAAATATATCTCCTGTCTTCAAATTCCCTGGTGTAGATGACTTGCAAAAAGTTGAAAAAGTGTAGTTTTCGTTCAAACGGCAACTCTCCCTGGGAAATATAGTTGGCCAGGCGGCCCTCTGAGGGTTCGGACAAATGCTCGGCGCTGGGAAGCGATTCCAGTTCATAAACCAGAAACCCTTGCTTTTCCAGGTACCCTGACATGGCGGCATGCTGAGAGGTGAGGAGTGCAAGGAAATGACGAAGCGAGCCGTTGTAGGTCTTGAGGCGATTTCCCAACCACTTTCTCATTTCCTTGTCATTTTTTGGGGGCAGCTCTTCAAAGTGCGTTTTGCCGATATAACCAATCATATCCTGGAAGTGTTGGAACGATTCGAGCAGATAGAATACGCGGTAGCCAAGCGCCTTGTTTTCGATGAGCAAGATGTCGCTGGCTGTGGCAGTGAACACCTGAGCCTGATTATCCGCACTTTTTTCCGTCCGAAACTCGAGCACCTCTGGATTGACGATCTTACACTTAGAGGCATTTCTGGAGGTACCGAGAAAGAAGTCCTCAAACTCCTTTAGTTGCTTTTTCCAACCATGTAGTCTCGTTGAAGTAACTTCTATTTCCGGTCATTGCAAGACAATGGGCGTCAATCGAATATCAAAGGATTTTTCGGTGTCGTAAACCAGGCGCACTGCCAGCTTCTTCACCCCAAACCCGAGGCGCGAAACTACCAGCTCATATGTGCCTCGCGGTATCTTTGTAAGGTGAAATTTACCATTTTCGTCTGTCGTTGTCCCCAGCATGGAGTGGGCAATAAATACATTGACTTCACTCAGAGGATCGCCGTTCAGGTCATTCAGTACTGTGCCGGAAAGGGTGGTGCCTGCGTCACTCTGAGCGCGAACCGGATGGTACGCCAGCAAGCAAGTTAAGAACAGGCCAAGCACGAGGGTGGAATATTTACTGATGAGCAATCCGGAAAAACCGGAAACCATTGCCTTCAAAAAAGACATGCACATGTGACGACAGTATTCCTTACTTCACCTTGACAACCACCACGGTCTGGTCATCATGTGGCACGGCATCGGCGACAAATGTGCTGACGGCCGCCAGCACATTGTCCCGAATCGCCTCGGCACCGTAGGAAACGTTCGCAGCCAGAACCTCGATTAGCTTTTCTTCACCAAATTCACGGCC
Organism: Caldithrix sp.; assembly: GCA_004357015.1. Lineage (GTDB taxonomy): Bacteria > Zhuqueibacterota > Zhuqueibacteria > Oceanimicrobiales > Oceanimicrobiaceae > CR04bin15. Next base: position 1,952 of record SMXE01000259.1, on the reverse strand, counting down.
ATCCACCGTTTGGGCTTCGGTCACACCGTCGGTCACAAAAAGAAACACATCGCCGGAAGCGTAAGACAAAACGTGCTCCTCCAATTCCCCGGCAAACGTGTCCTCTTTATCAAGCCCGAGTCCGAGCCCTTTCGGGGTGAGCAGGGAAACGTTCTGCGAACGGGACTCATAATAGAATAGCGGCAGGTGCCCAGCCCGCGCCAGCACGATTGTTCGCTTTTTTGTATCGACACAAGCCCCGATGGCCGTCACGAATGACTTCTTTTCCATATCCTGCCAAAGCAGAGTATTGGCGCGAATAAACAATTCCGCCGGCGACAAGTCAAATGTGTGCAGCGACCGGATGATTCCCTGAACTTTGGACATGTAAAGCGCAGCCGATGTACCCTTGCCGCTGACATCACCCACAATGATCGTCAAACCGGGCGATACGCCGTTAAGATAATCGAAATAGTCACCGCCCACCTCAAGCGCCGGAATCGATATGCCGGAGATGTCCAGGCCATCCACCTGCGGCGTCTCTTGTGGCAGCGAAGCCATCTGGATGCGACGCGCAATCTTGAGCTCATGTTTGAGCCGCTCCTGCTCGGTAAGCTCTTCGTGCAAAAAGGCGTTTTCAATGGCGATGGAGGCTTGTTTGGCCACCGCCGACAGGAAAGCCAAGTCTTCGATGTGCAACGGCGTTTCAGACAGCTTTTCTCCTATGATGAACGTCCCCACCAGCTTGTCCTTAAACCGGATCGGAATGACATGCCGAAACTCCTTTTCTTGAAATTGCACCTTTATTTCTTCCGGTAAGTAATCCACACTGAACCTGGACTCACTCCGGAACCTGTTGAGTTCGCGAATCATCTTTTCGCCAGAATACAGGCACAACTCGTTCCACTCTGAGCCGTCAAACCCGTACGCCTCGTGACAGCAGCACATGCGCTGATCCCGGAAAAACATCACACCCACCCGTTTCAATTCCATTAACCTTGCAAGCCTTTCTATAATGCCACGGGCAAGGTCTGTCATTCCAAGTTTTGTGGCCATAACCTCCGCCATCTCCCCTGTGGCGTGACTCAGGTTAAATGTCCGCCGGTTGAAGCGGCGATCGATGAGCCTCTGGCCTGCCTTGCCAATCCGCCAGAAAGCAAAAGTGGTTACGAGCGCGAGAAAAATCATGACCAACCGTTCCCAAAAATCATGCAGCTTTGGGTCGGGTGGAATATCAAGAACGACAAATCTCCCGCCGGTGAACTCAAAATTTGGGATATCGAGGTACAACTCAGGAAGCGCCAACAATATTTTGAGCAGCACTATCACCAAAAGTGCGCCCCAAACCGAGGTTACAATAATGTACTTGACACTGCGCTTGATGCGCAACTTCATCTCAAGAAGTTGATAGTGGCCGATGACGTAAAGGTATGAAAAAGGAATGCCCAGAAGCGCCAACCCGGAGTAGCCAATCTCCATGAAATGGCCGGTCAGGTACAATGCAAAACCGGTCGCAAAGGCCACGAGCAGGGATGCCGTGGAGGCAGCCGTCAAGAAATTTCGGACTTTTTTGTCCTCCTTGGGACGTTTATCCCGAAAAATGAAATGCAGCACCCAGCTATAAACCATCATGCCGACGATGCCGACCGAGATCAGCACTTGTGCAAGCAACACTGTGCCAAGCTTGCCAAGGATCATAAGAGCAAACGTCGCCGAAATAACTGTTGCAGCGAGATAAGATACGCGGGCCAACCACGGGTTGTCGAGCAATTCCGGGCGCGCTGATGGAAAATAGAATTTGCTCTGCGTCCAGAATGCCAATCCAAAAGGTATCGACGACGCCAGCAGCACCATTCGAATTTTGGCAAACAGGTCAAACTGCGGGTCGCGCGACAACGTTACCATCAGGAAAAACCCAAACACGATGAAGGCGAGGCCCAGAAGGCGGGCAGCCGGTGCATCGGGTCGATTGT
>SMXE01000258.1 GCA_004357015.1 Caldithrix sp. | reverse complement strand
TTGCAGCTTTTTCGAGTTGAATCTGTTCGCTCACTTTACCAAAGCGGCGCTCACGTTTTTGATATGCCAGGATGGCTTGAAAGTACTCCTCTTGTCGAAAATCCGGCCAGAGGACTTCAGATACATATATTTCCGTGTAGGCAAGTTGCCAGAGCAGAAAATTGCTGATCCGCAGCTCGCCGCTTGTCCGGATAAGCAAGTCAGGATCCGGAATTCCCGAAGTGTACAGATTTTGCGAGACGGTAGCCTCAACGATTTCGTTGGCTGTGATTTCGCCCGACTGAACCTTGCTAACGATGGACTTAATACAATCGGTTATCTCTCTGCGGCTGCTGTAACTCAAGGCCAGATAGAGTGTAAGCCCCGTGTTTTTGCTCAGAAGTCTTATGGCACTCTGCATCCCCGTACGTGCCGGAAAAGGTAAATCTTGCAGATTGCCAATCACTTGCAAGCGAACATTGTTTTCATTCAGGTCTTGCACTTCTGAACGAATTGTCTTGAGCAGGAGTCGCATCAAAGCGGAAACCTCACTTGCTGGCCGGTTCCAGTTTTCAGTGGAAAAAGTGTAAAGCGTCAAATGTTGCACGCCGAGCTCGGCAGACGCCCGCACGACCTCGCGCACGGAATTGATGCCTTCTTTGTGGCCTTCAACACGCGAAAGTCCCTGACGACGCGCCCATCTGCCATTACCATCCATGATGATCGCGACATGCGCCGGGACATTTTCACTTTTCAAGATGCGCTCTTTTAGCTGCGCTTCATCCATGATTTATTTGCCTCTATATTCATCTTTTTTTAAACTTAAAAGGTAAACCAAGCACGGTACAAAGTCAAGAAAAATTCTTGACTTATGCAAAGCGAATACTGGCACAATTCCCCCCAATCCGTTTATTCTTATTTCACAGATTTGAAACGCCCAAGGTTCCCGCAAGCCAGGTTTTAATTGTAACACTATAGCGGCCGAAAATCTTTGTCCTTGACAAACCGAGCATTATTTGTTAACATCTATTTATGCTTGAACATGAAAGGAACTGAAGATGAAACGCTATATTTTGCTTCTAATATCGATTCTTTTGGCAATGCCCGTACTCCAGGCAAACGCCCAGAACCAGGACGAGCTTCGGCAAACGCTTTTTGGCAAAACGGACAAACTGCTCGCTCAGGTGCAGGCAGAGCAAGCCAATTTGCTGGCGCCTTCCAATTTCAAGAATGCAATGAACCAGTACAATCGAGCCCTTAAGGATTTTCAGGAGGGAAAGAAAATCAGGGATATCGAGAACAAGCTGGCTGAAGTGCGCCAACGCCTGAAAGTTTGTCTCGACACCGCCAAGCTTGGCCAAATCACATTCGGCACCAGCTTGAAAGCCCGTGAGGATGCGTTGCGAGCCAATGCTCCGGAGTACGCCCGCCAGCTCTACGAAAAGGCCGAATCACAATTTATCGGCGCCGCAAAGAAGCTCGAAAGAAACGATGTCAAGGGCGCAAAAAAGAAAGTACCCGAGATTGACAATCTATTCCGGCGGGCAGAGCTGAATGCGATAAAAGTCAGCATCATCGGCACAGTTCGGAACCTGATTAAGCAGGCTAAAGAAGTTGCAGCCGATAAGTACGCACCCATTACCTATGCGAATGCGCTGCAGTTATTGCAAGGAGCTGAGACGATTCTGAACAGCGATCGCCGGTCCGAATCGAACGCGAAGGAGCTTGCGGAGAAAGCCGAAATTGAAGCTAAACACGCCATTTCTTTGACGCGGGACATCAAACGGCTCAAGAAAAATGATAAGGACTGGGAGCGTTTTATCCAGAATTACGAAATCCTGGTTGAAGGAATTGCCAAAGAGATGGGCTTTGAAGCACATTTCGAGGAAGGCATGGAGAAACCTTTGCGAAACATCCTGAAGACTTCCAGAGCGTTGCAAACCGAGAAGCGAGGGCTTATTTCTGAAGTGCAGGAAAAGAACGCCGAAATTCAAAAACTCAATGAAGACTTGCAAAAATACCGTTCACGCGAACAAGGGCTGCAGGCGGAGCTACAGGAAAAACAGTACCGGCTCGAGCTAAAAAGGCGGCGGGAAGAACGCGTCCGGGCGGTGGAAGAAATGTTCGCCAGCAATGAAGCAGTAGTTCTGCGAAAAGGCAATGACCTTATCATTCGGCTCATCGGTTTGACTTTTCCGTCCGGCAGGACCACCATCCGGCCGCAGTACTTCACACTGCTGGCCAGAGTGCAGCGAGCCTTGCGCAAGTTTTCAAACTCGCCGCTCGCCATAGAAGGCCACACTGACTCGATCGGCGATGACAGGTTCAACCAAAACCTCTCCCATCAGAGAGCACTGGCCGTAAAACAGTACCTGCTGGCAAACATGGGACTTGACGACAGCCGAATAACAGCGCTCGGCTACGGCGAAAGACGGCCCATCGCCAGCAATGAAACGAGAAACGGCCGTGCGCAGAACCGACGGATCGACATCGTGATCACATTTGTGCAGGAATCACTTTGAAAGAACTTCCGCGCGCCCCGAAAAAGTATTGCTTTTCATAGCCAAATTGGTTAAAGTACATCTCAATAATCTGAGGTTTAACGAGGCCACTTGTATCATGAGAAGACTCCCTTTGTTCGTTTGCGCATTCCTGATTTTTCCTCATCTGCTCTTGGGTCAGTTAAAACAGGATGCAAATGTTAATATCAGCCGGGCGCTGACGAGTCCGAACAGAATCGATAGCATTTTCGGTCTGCTCGGCTTGAACCCGGACAAGTTCTCGATGAGCCACAGCTATTCACTTTCGTTTGCTGCGGCCGGAGGCAAAACCTTCAATCAGGGTCTCTACCTAAACTCAATGAAATACCGGCTGTCGGATCCGCTTACGCTGCATTTGCAAATCGGCGTGCAACATCAGCCGTTCGGCAATCAGGTCGGCAACGCTCTTGCAAAAAACCAAGCCTTCATTTCCCGTGCGGGCATGGAATACAAGCCTAGCGAAAATATCAAGTTGCAACTTGAATTCAGCCGTCAACCGGCTTCATACCGCTACATGAATTCGCCTTTCCTCGACCCTATTTCTCGCAACAGCGAGTGGTTTAACAAACAGCACGACAGCGAAAAGCAATAAGGGAGAGTTTTGACCGGGCTGGCAACCGAGCAGCCCTTTTTTATTGAGGAGGAGGATGGTCAGACGACGACGCAATACCGGAGGCAGAACTCAAACCACGCGAAAACACTCACCGAAGCGGCCTTCAAAGCGCCGCAAGAATGTGAGCCTCAAGGAGCGTTTCCTCACGACCGCCATTTGGGGACTCGGTCTTATAAATGTCGCGCTGGTGTTTTCCTTTATGTCCAATTTCTTCTCTGCCGACAGCGAGCAACCCTTGTCTATGAACGGTCCGCCCCCGGTAAGACGTATTACGGTGGAAGTCCTTAATGCCTGCGGCGTTCAGGGACTTGCCAACGACGTGACGCAATATCTGCGGCAGCAGAAATTTGATGTGGTGAGCGTGGGCAACTTCAGCGGTGGCTTCAATCTGGACAAGACCCTGATTTTTGACCGCATTTCCCTCGATTGCTATAACGCGAAAAAGGTTGCCGAAGCCCTTGATATTGAGGCCAATCAGGTGGTGCCGGAGTTAGAATCTTCTCTGCAATTGATGGTGACCGTCATCATTGGCAAGGACTACAGGGAGCTCAAACTGTCTGCCGGCCGCTAACCCTGGCGATAGCGCTTATCTTCCCGCGACTTCGTTACACTGTTACAAATCTTGCGTGCTTACCCGGGCCGAACCCAACCATAAAAACCTTGAAATTAACCCGCTGTTTCTTTAAGTTTCCTATTCATTCTTGCTCTTGTTGCCCGCACTAAAGGAGGGGAAAGGCATGCCGGTTACAACCATCGAGTGGCGCGGTGATCACATTCGAATGATAGATCAAACGCGCTTGCCGCTCGAGTTGGTTCACCTCGAAATCAGAGACGTAGACACTCTGGCCGAAGCCATCAAGTCGCTACGTGTCAGGGGGGCGCCCGCTATTGGGATTGCCGGTGCTTTTGGCGTGCTGGTTGGTTTGCAGGATTTTGCCGGTAAAGACAAAGCCGCTTTTCTTGAACAGCTCGACAAAGTCAGTGATTTTCTGGTCAGCACCCGGCCCACTGCAGTCAACCTTTCGTGGGCGCTGAAGCGGATGAGGAATACGGCGCACGATCATGCATCCGAGCCCGTTTCTGTCCTCAAACAGTTGCTGAAAGAGGAAGCGCTTAAGATCTGGCAGGAAGACCGCGAAACCTGCCGCGAGATCGGTCGGCATGGCGCAACGCTCATCGAAGATGGCTTCACGATTTTAACCCACTGTAATACAGGTGCTCTTGCCACAGCCGACTACGGCACGGCGCTGGGCGTGGTCTTCACGGCGAATGAATCTGGCAAGAAAGTCACGGTTTATGCGGACGAAACCCGGCCGCTTTTGCAGGGTGCCCGGCTGAACGTCTGGGAACTCATGAATGAAGGCATCGATGTGACACTCATTTGCGACAACACCGCTGCTTTTGTGATGCAACAGAAGAAGATCGACTGCGCCATTGTCGGCGCCGACCGAATCGCTGCCAACGGAGACACCGCCAACAAGATAGGCACGTACAACGTCGCGGTGCTGGCCGAGAAGCACAGCATCCCTTTTTACGTTGCAGCGCCCTACTCTACCATTGATTTCGATATCCCGGATGGCTCGAAGATTCCCATCGAAGTGCGGTCCGCAGAGGAAGTGACCAACGGTTTTGGCAGGCGAACCGCGCCGCCCGAAACAAAGGTCTACAGCCCGGCCTTTGATATCACGCCTAACGAGCTCATTACCGCCATCATCACTGAAGCCGGCGTCATCCAGCCGCCATTTGCAGCCAATCTCAAAAAACACGTAAAACAAAAATAGTAAAATGAAAAGAAAGCACTGTCGCAAATGTTTGATTCTGGCCGTCGGAGTCCAGCTAATGTTCGTCCTTTTCGGTTGTCAGCCCAAGGAGATCACTTCCGCAAAAATCTATATTCAAAGGGATGACTGGCAGCAAGCGCAGACCTACCTGGAAGCTGCGGTGGCGCAAAACCCGGGCAATGCGGAAGCACACTTTCTGCTGGGAAGGGCATACGCCCACCATGGGCGTTTTCGGGATATGAACAAGGAGTTTGAGCAATCGCTGCAACTGTCGGATAAATTCCAGCATGAAATAAACGCTGAACGGGAACGCTACTGGATCAGCAAATTCAACGCTGGTATCACGGCTCTGGATTTGGGAAGAACAGATATGGCGGAGGCCGCACTCAAATCTGCAATTGCCATCGATCCCATCCGTTATGAAGCTTACAAGAAATTAGGAGTGACCTACCTAACGAAAAATGAACCGCGTAAAGCCATCTTGCTGTATGAAAACCTGCTCGAAAGTCTTCCCGAAAACCTCGACCTGCTTTCATCTGCTGCGAATCTGTATTACAGCCAGAATCAGTTTGCCAAGGTCATCCCCATTCTCCTGCGAATTCTGGCCATGGACCCGTCGCACCGTGATGCGCTCGCCAACCTGGCGCTGTCTTATGATGCGCTTGATGAAACTGAAAAGGCCGAAAAGGCATACATCGCGGCCATCCAGGCCAATACGATAGACAAGGATCTTATTTTTCTTTTTGCGGCGCACCACTACCGGCGCGGGCAATTTAGAAAATCTATCCAGTTGTTTGAGCAGGTGCTGGTCTTAAGTCCGAACGATTTTGAAGCGACCTCCAACATTGGGAACGCCTATTTGAGTATGGCTGAGGCGATCAAGAAGCAACTGAAAGATTCCGTAACTGGCAGCGTTTCCGCACAGGATGTTCATGATCTCAAAAGTAAAGCCGTTCTCAACTACAAGACTGCCATCCCTTACCTGGAGAAATCGTTAGAGATGCAGTCGGACAATCCGGCTCTGTGGCGAAATCTGGGGGTGGTCTACATCAATACGGGAAAAAGAGAGAAAGGAGAACAGGCCTTTCTCCGAGCTGAAGAATTGCAGGTGCAGTCTGTGGAATAGACAGATACCCGGCCGATCACTTCAAATTTCCGGGATTAAGCCCCATTAACTTCGGTAGCACAAACTGCCCATCCTTCCGCACCAACTCGCCATCGAAATAAATCTCACCGCCGCCGAATTCCGGCGTTTGAATCATTACCATGTCCCAATGCACGTTAGAGCGGTTGCCGTTGTCGGCGTCTTCGTAGGCGTTCCCCGGTGTCAAATGAAATGAGCCGGCAATCTTTTCATCAAACAAAATGTCGAGCATGGGCTTGGTGATGAACGGATTGAACCCGATGGCAAACTCGCCGATGTAACGCGCGCCTTCGTCGGCATCAAGAATCTGGTTGAGCTTGGTGGTGGTGTTGACGCCGGTGGCTTCTACGATCTTGCCGTTCTCAAAGCTTAGCTTGATGTCAGCAAATGTGCTGCCACGGTAGATGGTAGCCGTGTTGAATTGGATTGTCCCGTTCACCGAATCGCGCACTGGCGCCGTGAAACACTCGCCGTCCGGAATGTTGTGCGTACCGGCGCAGGATTGCACCGGAATATCCTTGATGCTGAAGGTCATATCCGTTCCAGGCCCTACCAGCCGGACTTGATCCACCGCAGCCATCAGGTTCTTGAGCGGCGCGGCTGCTTTCTCCATTTTCGCGTAGTCCAGCGTGCAAACATCGAAGTAGAAGTTCTCAAAGGCTTCCGTGCTCATCTGTGCTTGTTGCGCCATGGAAGCGGTTGGCCAACGCAGCACCACCCATTTTGTTCTTGGCACGCGGATTTCGAAATGCACCGGCTTGAGCCAGTGCTGCTCGTAGGTACGCATGTCATCGGCCGGCACATCGGACATTTCGCTGATGTTCATGCTGCCACGCACACCGATGTACGCCTGAACTTTCTGCATGCGAAAGGCCTCGTATTCGCCCATCTTCTGCATGTCTTCAGCAGCACAGTCCCAGATCAGTTCACGTTGTACACGGTTTTTCTTGAGCGTCACCAGCGGTACGCCGCCAGCGGCGCGCACCCGGCGAATGAGGGCAATGACCATTTCATCCGGGATATCGATGGCTTCGATGAGGACAGTTTCGCCTGTTTTTACGCGAGTGGAATGGTTGATCAGAACGTTGGCGAGTTTTTCAAGTCGGGGGTCTTGCATTTCTATCTCCTTGGGCTGAAAAAAATCATGACAAAAATAGGCCTCGCGCAAAGACGCTAAGGGCGCAAAAGAAGTTATTCAACTAAAAAACAAAAGTGCATAATTTGAGAGTTTAATTCAAGCCTTTTGCCAATTTGGTTGCAAGTTTACTCTCTGAAGTGTATTTTTGTATTGCTGAAAAAGTTCGGGCAGTTCTAATAGAAGTCTTAATGAAGCACCGCAACTCAAAATGCAACAATACTTGAATTTAGTCGACCGTGTCCTCACCAAAGGCACGCGCAAAACCAACCGCACGGGCGTGGATACCATCTCCACTTTTGCTGAGTTCTATCGCGTGGACTTGTCCGAAGGTTACCCGTTGCTGACCACCAAGAAAGTCAACTTCAACGCCATGCTGCGGGAAGTTTTCTGGTATTTGTCGGGCGAAGACCACATCCGGGAGTTGCGCACGCACACCAAAATCTGGGACGCCTGGGCCGATGAGCAAGGCAACCTCGAAACGGCCTACGGCCGCTACTGGCGCCGTTATCCGGTGCCAGAGCCGGGTTGCGCGTTAGGTGCGGAGGTGTTGGTGGACCAAAGCCACCCGCATGTCCGGCGCGAAGCAGATGGCTCGTTGTCTTTTGACCAGCTTGGCTGGGCCATCGACGAGTTGAAGAACAACCCCAACTCGCGACGCATCGTCATCAACGCCTGGCATCCGGCTAATGCGGCCATCAGCAAGCTGCCGCCGTGCCACGCCTTCTGGGTGCTGAACGTGCAG
>SMXE01000257.1 GCA_004357015.1 Caldithrix sp. | reverse complement strand
TTGGGGTATTAATCGACATTTGTCAGCTTTAGATTTCGCGTTTCTTATTCAGCTTGGCATTTGTGGATTTTGGAGGATTCAATGCTCAGCAAGGGACTTAATCTTGGGCGTTTTCGCAAAAGTGATTTGAAGATGGATGACGGTTTTGACGACAGGAACGGTGCGTGGGATGATGATGATGAGGAGGATTTCGACGATGAGGATGAATTTGCCGCCGATTTCGACGATGATTTTGACGAGGAAGAAGAGGACGACTCAAGCGACTCAGATTGGACTGAAGAGGACTGGAACTAAACTCGCACAGCATGGTGCGGTGTGAACGAAAGAGAATACGCACGCCGTCCAATGGTCGGTGTTGGGGTGGTGATCTTCAAAAACGATCAGTTATTGCTGGTCAAACGCCGGTTCGAACCGAAAGCGCAATTCTGGTCTCTCCCGGGGGGGTTGGTCGAGTGGGGCGAAACAGTCGAGGAAGCAATCATCAGGGAAACGCGGGAGGAGTGCGGAATTGAAATCGACCCAATTCGTCTTGTAGATGTCATCGATTTTATTGACAGAGATGAACGCGGCGAAATTCGCTATCATTATGTGCTCGTTGATTTTGAAGCCTGTTATCTCGGTGGTGAGGTCGCGCCTCAGTCCGACGCCGCTGATGCGCGCTGGTTTTCTCCTTCCGAACTGACAGAAATCTCCCTTCCCGAGATCACCCGAAAATTTCTGCAAAAGCATTATAGTTTGTAAAGCCCTGCTGCGGCGATGAGAATTTAATGAAGTATTTTGCCAGCATTCTTGATGAAGAACACGAAATCCTCATTACGGGAGACGAGGAAAGCAAAATAGTGCTGGACCGCATTCCGCGAGAAGCTCGCCTGAGGCCCATTGGCCTCGACGGGATCTGCTCTCTCATCATAGACAACAATTCTTTTCAGGTTTTTGTCAGAAAGGAAGAGGGTTCTTACTTCGTTTCGATCAATGGACGGCGGTACCGTGTGGCTGTGCAAGACGAAAAAAAACGGCTATTGCAGGCGCTCATCAAGACCGAAGACGAGCAGGGGGGGCTGGTGCAAGTCAAAGCACCAATGCCCGGTCTTGTGGCGAAAATCATGGTACAGGACGGTCAACAGGTCAACAAAGGGGATAGCCTTGTGATCATTGAAGCGATGAAAATGGAGAATGAGATTCGCTCCGGTACACGGGGCACAGTTATCCAAATTTTGAAGGCTAAAGGTGATTCCGTCGATAAAGGCGCCGTGCTTTTAGTTGTTGAGCAAGGCTGATGGGATCAAATAAAATGGCGTTCTCGGTGAAGTGGAGCCCGAAGCCACCGTTCTTTTCTTCCAAGAGTTGATTGCAACTGGTTCCTGCCACACGCGACCAGGAACACCTACCAATCATCATTTACAACAATCCTGCAATTCCCGATCATACGGCTGCAATTCTCGAAATGGTGCAGTCTGATTTGCGCTCGGCATCAGAAGTTGAAATGTCATTCGCGAACGAAAAGAAAAGGGTGCCCTGCGGGACACCCCTTTTCACCTGGCACTCACCGTGTTTGAGCGAGTCCTTTTCCTTCTTCAGGCCCCTCCGGTTTTCAACATCTGGACCAACCGCAATTGTAGCACATCAAGCAGCCAGATTCATGCGCAACAGTCGCACCGCATTCAGGGCAACTCGTCAACTCACGCACTGAGTGGTGAGCATTTGTCACCGTTTTTTGAGCTGCGTCATTTTGAACGGCTACGCTTTTCTGTTCGATTGCGGCTAGTGCGTGCGGCTCATTGTCGGACCGGCCGTCTTTGCGCGCGAGATAGCGTTCGAGGGCTTTGCCGATGGCATCCGGCGTCGAGAGAATGAGTTCGCCATGTTCCCATACCGGTACGGGCCCCGATATGCCCTTAAGTTGCGCGATGATTTCACGCGGATCAATTTGCGAGCGCAATGCCAGAGAGATAAGCCTGCTGATGGCCTCGGTTTGTGCGGGCGCGTTGCCGCCGGCTTTGCCGATCGTCGAAAACACTTCACAGATACCGTCCGCATCTTCGTTGATGGTCACATAGAGACTGCCCTCTCCTGTATGAATACGTTCCGTGATGCCGCGGGTGATTTTTGGCCGTGTCCGCGGATGATAGCCATGCTGATCCACCGATGCCTGGCCTGTCTTGTTCGTTTGCAGGATGCCCTCCCGGCTGCCATCTCTGTAAACAGTGATGCCTTTCAAACCAATGTTGTAGGCTTTGATGTAGATGTCCGCCACTGTTTCACGCGAGACGTCTTCGGGCAAATTGACTGTCGATGACAGGCTTGTGTCGATGTATTTTTGGATTACGCCCTGCATCTTGACGCGGAAGTAGGCGTCGATGTCGTGCGCTGTTACCACGTAGTGCGGCAGATCTTTGTCACTGCCAAACATGGCTTTGATGAGCGGGTGGTAAACTTTGTAATCGCGAAATGTCTCGCCGTCGTGATTCTTGACACGGCGCGTGTAACTGGTGCAAAAGATAGGTTCGATGCCCGAGCTGGTTTCAGCGACAATTGAACCAGTGCCAACGGGCGGGACGGTCAGCACCGTGGCGTTGCGAATACCGTTCTGTTTGATTTGATCCTGAATTCGCTTCGGCAGGGCCTGCACAAATTTGCTCTTGCGGTAGCCCTGCCAGTCGAACAGTGGGAACGCGCCCTTTTCTTTTGCCAACTCTATCGACGTTTCGTAACAGGCGTCACGGATGGTTTTCATGATTTTCTCGGTGATCTTAATCGCCTGCTCTGAATCATATTTCACCTTGAGCTTCACGAGGGCATCAGACAGACCCGTGATGCCAACACCAACACGCCGGTCTGAGGCCACCGCGTTTCGAATTTTGTCAAATGCGTGGTTTCCCATGTTGTAATCGATGACGTTGTCCATGAAGCGGGTCGCAACCCGTGTTGTGGCGCGTAAGTCGTCGTAATCAAAGGCGCCCTCATCATGCACAAATTTTGCAAGGTGCAGGTTGCCGAGATTGCACGCCGTGAACGCGGCAAGCGGCTGCTCGCCGCAAGGGTTGGTGCTCGAGAGGGGGTTCGCGTATTCCACGTTGTGGTATTCCCGCATGGTGTCCCAGAAAATGATGCCCGGTTCAGCCGAGGCGTGGGCGTTTTCGGTGATCTTATTCCAGAGTTCCTTGGCCCTTACCGTTTTGTACACCTTCGGCTTTAAGTCTTTTTGCTGAGCAGGCAAACACGGCCATCTAAGCTCGAACTCGCGGTCATTCAACAGGGCGTCCATAAACTCGTGCGTGATAAGCACGCTGATATTGGCATATTCCACTTTGCGGCGGTCTTTGTCATTCTTTATTGTGATGAATTTCTCGATGTCGGGATGGTCGACGCGCAACGTGAGCATAAGCGCTCCCCGCCGGCCAGCCTGTGAAACCGTGTTGGTGCTTTCGCTTAGCAAGTTCATGAATGCTGTTGCGCCGGGGGACTTATCGACAGTGGCATTCACCGATGCGCCAGCCGGCCGCAGGATGGACAGGTCGGTGCCGACTCCACCACCGGTGCGATACACCATCGCGCTTTTAACAAGGCACTGGTAAATACCATCGAGGCTGTCCTCTTCGATTGGAATGACGTAACAATTGGACAACGTCGGCCGTCGCCGGGCGTCTTCCCGTCCGGCACCGTGCATGACGCGACCGCCGGGAAGAAATTTGAAACCAAACAGTATCTTAAAAAATTCCCGATACCAATGTTCCTTATCTTGCTCTACCGAAGCCATCGCTGTCGCGATGCGATGCCAGAGTTGCAAAGGGCCGCTCTCGTGCGGCGCCAGGTATTTTGATTTCAGGACGTCCCTGGCCAGCGCGTTGTCCGGGTAGTATTGGTTTGAGTGAGCAGCTTTGTCTATGTCCGAATCGGCAAAAGTCCCTTGAAATTCTCTTTTGAGTTTAGCAGCGAGGTCGTCCCTGCCATTCCTGCCATTGCGGGTTTTGGCAGTGGCAGAGCGAGTGCTGTCAGACTCTGCGTTCTTGCCGTTTGCCATCTCGGCGTGTATCGCGTCTCTTTCCATGAATTGCTCCAATTGCTTTAAGTGATAGTTTAGCGTTTCGTGGACAGTGTTTAAGGGATTGAGCCCGTGTACGGAATAGATTGAACCCTCGTCATTTCGTTCGAACCGGACTAAATATACGAAGTTGATCGACCAGAAGTCAAGAGAAAAGTACAAAATGTAGTGTTTTTTTGTATATAGACATACTATAGCTGGTGTGTTCCTCACAAGTGCTCCATTTGCAGAACACGTAAATCGAGGCTGAAAAACCTTGACATGAAGTCAAAATATGGCTATATTGATTTCACTTAATTTGAGGGATTAAGTGTAGATAAAATAAGATTTAAGACACTATTTTTTGAATAGAAAACTTGGCTTGGTGATCGACAGCGAATTCATCCAAAAAACTCTCAAGCTCGCAAAACGTGGCTATGGCCATGTTAGCCCGAACCCGATGGTAGGCGCAATTATTGTGAAAAACAGAAGGATCATAGGTCAGGCCTATCATGAAAGGTTCGGGGGAGAGCACGCAGAGCCTTTGGCGATAAAGAATACCACCGAATCCGTTGCGGGCGCCACACTCTATGTCAATCTCGAGCCGTGTTCTCACCAGGGTAAGCAGCCGCCTTGCGCGAATAGGATTGTTGCAGCAGGGATCAGTAGAGTTGTCATCGGCACGGCGGATCCGAATCCGCAGGTCAATGGCGACGGCATAAAATTTCTAATAGAGCATGGCATCGACGTGACGGTTGAGGTGGCTGAGCGAAAGTGCCAGCACCTGAATAGAGCTTTCTTCAGGTACGTGACCACCGGTTTGCCGTGGGTGACTTTAAAGATTGCCCAGACGATTGATGGCAGAATTGCAGCAGCGGACCAGGGATCGAAATGGATTTCCGGCGAAAAATCCAGAAAATATGCCCATAAGCTACGCGCCGGACACGACGCGATCATTGCGGGTATTGGCACTGTTTTGAGCGATGATCCACAACTCAATGTGCGCATGTCAGAAGGAAAAGATCCGCGGCGGGTTGTGCTGGACAGCAAGCTCAGAATCCCTCTGGAAGCGAAAGTCCTGACGGATCATCTGACCAAACATACGGTGGTCGCCACCACCGCAGCAGCGCCTACCGACAAGATTGAGAGAATTCAGGCAACCGGCGCGAAGGTGTGGGTTTTGCCGACAGACAACGGCAGCGTTGACCTCGCAGCACTTTGCGAAAAGCTAGGTACAAAGGGCGTCGCGTCTGTGCTTGTTGAAGGGGGCAGTGCTGTTTTCTCCGCTTTTATGCGTCAGGGGTTAGTGGACGAACTTGCCGTCTTTGTGGCTCCGAAAATTCTGGGCGCTGGTCTCTTCGCGATACAAGACCTTGGCATCAAGAGTCTGGGAAAAAGTATCAAGCTCCGGCGACTCAGAAGCAAAAAAATGGGAGAAGATGTTTTGCTCGTAGCAGAAGTTATCCGTGAGCAAAATTAGGAGCATGTTTACCGGTCTCGTAGAGGAAACAGGAATTGTAAAAACCACCAGCCGGCGGGGCAAGGCTGTCCGGTTTGCGATATCGGCAGATGAAGCCACGCAGGACCTGGCTGTGGACGACAGCATCGCCATAAACGGCGTTTGCCTGACGGCGGTTTCTGTGTCCGGCAAAACGTTTGAGGTTGAGGCTGTTGAGGAGACGCTGCGCAAGACGACCCTCGGCAAGCTTGCGGTGGGTGCCCGGGTAAACCTGGAGCGGGCGCTGAGATTTTCCGACCGCCTTGGTGGGCATTTGATGCAGGGACACGTTGATGGCGTCGGGCAGGTGACGGCGGTGCGTGCGCAGGACGGCGGCACGCTGCTGTCTGTTCGATTGCCACAGGAAAAGCTGAAATATGTTATTTGCGAGGGTTCAATCGCTATCGATGGTGTCAGCTTAACCGTGGCCCGTCTGCAAGATGACGTGATCACCATTTCGCTGATTCCGCATACGCGGGAGAAAACGATCCTGGGGGAGCTGCAGGTTGGCAGCCGCGTAAATGTGGAAGTTGACTTGATCGGAAAATATGTAGAGAGTATTTTGATTGGGAGCGGCGGCCAACGTGAAATATCACAAAGATGGCTGGCGCAGCTTGGGTTCGACATCTGAGTCATTTTACCGGAAGGTTCCTATGTTTGATAGTATTGAAGACGCCATAAAAGATTACCGGCAGGGCAAAATACTCATTGTAGTCGACGACGAAGACCGCGAGAATGAAGGCGACTTCATCATGGCTGC
>SMXE01000256.1 GCA_004357015.1 Caldithrix sp. | reverse complement strand
GCCGTAAGCGTCGGCGTCCTGAATCAGGCGATAGACTTCCGCGCTGCGCAGTAAGGCTTTGCTCGGAATGCAGCCCCAGTTCAAACACAAACCGCCCAGCCGGTCCTTCTCGATGACGCACGCTTTCATTCCCAGTTGCGATGCACGGATGGCAGCGACGTACCCGCCAGGACCGCCGCCGATAACCGCTATATCAAAACTCTCAGTTTTTACTGCCATTGGCAATATTCCTTACGATTTTTGCTCCGTGGTCTCTTGAATTCTCGATAAAGACTTTGCTGCCTTCGGAGCCTACAGTGATCACGCCCGCAACATAAATGCCCGGAACGTTGGTTTCAAGTGTCTCTTCATTATGTGCCGGTCTGTACATCTCGCCTAATTCCACGCCCAGCTTTTGCAGAAACTCCGTGTCAGGATTATAGCCCGTCAACGCAAACACAAAATCGTTTTCCAGTTCCTGCACGCTGCCCGTACCGTTCTGAATGACGATGCTGTTTTCGCGAATCTCTTGCACCACTGTGTTGAAAAGCGCCCGCATTTTGCCCTTTTTGATCCGGTTCTCGATATTCGGCAGAATCCAGTATTTTACAGACTTGCCAAAATCGTTGCCGCGGTGAATCAAGGTCACCTCCGCACCATATTTCAGCAGATCCAGCGACGTCTCCACGGCGGAATTCTTGCCGCCGATGACCGCCACTTTTTTCTTGTAGAACGGATGCGCTTCGGTGTAGTAGTGGCTGACTTTTTCCAGATCTTCACCCGGAATGTTCATCATGTTCGGGTGGTCGTACTGCCCGGTGGCAATCACAATATTGCGCGTCCGGTAAGACTCGGGCCGGTCGGTTGAAATCGTGAAATCCCCTGCTTTCCCCCTGATGGCCGCCACTTTCTCAAACAGGTGGATATTCAACCCGTAATGTTCAGCCGCGATGCGGTAGTATTTGAGCAAGTCGGTGCGGGTAGGTTTTTCCGCCGAGATAATAAACGGGATCCCGCCGATTTCGAGCAGGTCCGGCGTCGAGAAGAAAATCAGGTTGGTCGGAAAGTGGAAGATTGAATTTACCAGGCAGCCCTTTTCGAGTACCAGATAGTTCAACCCATGCTTTTGAGCATCTATGGCGCAGGCGAGACCAATGGGTCCCGCCCCAATAATAACAAGGTCGTAAATCGCTTTATCGGTAACCACTGAGTTGCCGAAATCCTTTCTGGTCTTTTGAGATTGTGTTTCATCGACTCAAACGTATGCGGTAATCCGGGGTGAGAAATTTGTGAAGCTACCCAACTCGGCAGAATGGCAGATTTCTCGTCTAAAAAAACAGGCTCGAAATGACAATTAGGCCCATGTCGCTGAAGGAATTGACCTCTTACGAACGCTTCAGACTAGCATCCGGAGTAGCGATTTCGTTTTCCAAATCAGCGTATCGAAGGGTGCGATCCCCTCGAACTCTAATTAGTGTCCATCCGGAAAGGCAGAATTTTCTTGTCATTTCAATCTTGAAGCCGGAATGCATTTGTATTGAGCATGGATTCCCGCTCAAAAGATCGCGGGAATAGCACTATCGGGCTGCTCCCGGATGAACTCTAATTCAGCACTTCCCTCGGGTCAGCCAGCACACCGAGCACTGCGGTCGCTGCCGCCACCGCCGGGCTGACCAGGTAGACCTGCGCAGAAGTGTGTCCGTTTCTGCCGACAAAATTTCTATTGGTGGTAAAAACACCTACTTCGTTCTCGCCCATCACGCCCATGTGCGCGCCGAAACAAGCGCCACAAGTTGGCGGTCCGATAGAGGCCCCCGCTGCATGAAAAATTTCCGCCAGCCCTTCGGTGAGCATCTCATGGTAGATCTGCTCCGTGGCAGGCACCACCACCATGCGGGTCTTGGCATGAACCTTCTTGCCTTTGATCACCTGCGCGGCAATGCGTAAATCTTCAATCTTGCCGTTGGTGCACGAGCCGATATAAACCTGGTCCACCGGCACGCGTTCGCTTTCTGATACGGGCACCACGTTGCCCGGCAAATTCGGTTGCGCCACCATGGGCTCAAGATCGCTCACATCATAGTTAAGCTCCTGACAATAAATCGCATCTTCATCCGGCTCGAAAAACTTCCACTCCGCTTCGGGCCTCACAGCACGCCCTTTAAGGTATTCACGCGTGGTATCGTCCGGGAACACGACGCCGTTCTTGCCGCCGCATTCGATGGTCATGTTGGCGAACACGAAACGGTCGTACATCGGCATGTCGGTAATGGTCTGGCCGCCGAACTCAAGCGCCCGGTAAGTGCCGCCCTCGAGGCCAAGGTCGCGGCAGACCAGCAGCATCATATCTTTGCCGCACACCCATTCCGGCAACTTGCCACTGAATCTGATCTTGATCGATTCCGGCACACGCAGCCAGGTCTCGCCCAACACCCAGGCAGCCGCCATGTCCGTGCTGCCCACGCCAGTGGCAAAACAACCGAGCCCGCCATAGGTTGTGCTGTGGGAATCGGCGCCAAGCACCACATCTCCGGGACAAATCAGCCCCTGCTCCGGCAGCAACTGGTGCGAAATCCCGGACCGTCCAACCTCGTAGTAATATTTGATCCCCTGCTCTTGGGCGAAATTGCGCATCATCTTCGAAAACTCAGCCGATTGAATATCCTTGGCCGGTACCAGATGGTCGTGGACGAGTGGCACTTTTTCGGTGTCAAACACCCGTTCCCCACCCATTTCCTTAAAAACTTTTATGGTCAACGGCGAAGAAATATCTGTCGCCATCGCTATATCGATCTTGGCAATAATCAGATCGCCCGGCTTAACCTCCTTGAGGCCGGCACGATTTGCCAGAATCTTTTCTGTCAGAGTCATTCCCATGGGCTCATTCTCCTGTGAAAGGTCTGGTGTACAATATGGGTGAAGTATAAAGAAAATAACGGCAAGTTTCAAGTGCTTTTTCGGCAGTTCTACGACGATTCATTCTTTCTTGTAATCAAAGACACCCTTGCCGGTTTTGCGTCCAAGTCTGCCTGCTTTTACGTACTGCTCCATAAGCGGACACGGCCGGTATTTCTCTCCCAATGTTTTGTGCAAAAACCTGAGAATGCTCAACCGCGTGTCTAGCCCAACCAGGTCAACCATTTCGAATGGCCCCATCGGGTGATTCAGCCCAAGCTTCAGCGCTTTATCGATCTCCTCCGCTGTCGCGATGCCCTCCTGCAGCATATAAAACGCCTCGTTGCCGATCATGGCGTTGATGCGGCTGGTGATAAAGCCAGGTGACTCCTTGATGGTCACTGTCTCTTTGCCCATCTTCTGTGCGACCTCACGGGTACATTGAATGGTCGTTTCGCTGCTTTCCAACCCGCGCACGATCTCGACTAATTTCATCTTGTGCACGGGGTTGAAAAAGTGCATGCCGACAACGTTCTGCGGCCTGCTGACAACCGCGGCTATTTCTGTGACGCTCAATGAAGAAGTATTGGTTGCAAAAATTGTCTGATCGCCGCAAAATTCATCAAGCTTTACGAACACCTCTGTTTTCAGTTCGATCCTTTCCGGGACAGCCTCGATGGCCAGGTCAGCCCCTGCAACTGCTTGCGCAAAATCCGCTTCGGTCGTCAGACGTGACAGAGCGCGTTCCGCATCGGGCTGAGCCAGGAGGTTTCGGTCAACCGCTTTCCGGAGATTTGTTTCGACCGCGGTCATCGCTGCCGCAAGCACTTCGTTGGAAATGTCCTGCAGAACAGTGCGGTAACCCCCAAGCGCGGCCACGTGCGCAATGCCTCGCCCCATGATACCGGCGCCGATGACTGCAATTGTTTTGATTTCTTTCATGACGAATCAGTGCATCCATTTTTTTGACGGGATTTACTTACAGGATGAACATCATAAGTGGATCGAGGCAACTCTCTGACTTTTCGTCTAACCCGACGCGAGTTTCGCCGAAATTGAAAAGCAAACCAACATCCTTGCCTGTGGCAGTCAGGTAATTGACAAGCTGAACTTCGTGAGCTTTTGCAAGTTGTCTGACAGATTTCAATTCCACAATAATTGCATCCTCAATCCCGTTCACCCTGCAAATCCTGTTAGATTTCCTTTCGCACCGTCCCATTCACGGGTTCAAAATCACCTTACCGAATTGCTCACGATTCATCAGTCGTGCATGTGCTTTGGCAGCATCTTTGAGGGGATAAGCCGTATCCATAACCGGCTTCAGTTTATCTGGAAAAAATCTCAAAGCCTCCCTCAGGCCGGCCTTGCGTCCCATGAAGTTGCCGTAAATTCTGAGGTTTCTGAAGAAAACATGACGCAGGTCCAGGGTTGGGTCGTATCCTGTGGTCGCGCCGCAGGTGACCAGCCTGCCGCCCTTCTTCAGCGCACGAATGCTTTTCTCCCACGTCGCTTTACCGACGTGCTCGAACACGACATCGACACCCGCTTTGTTGGTTAACTTCTTCAACTCTTCAAGGAAATCTTTTTCGGCGTAGTTGATGATTTCATCCGCACCAAGCTCTTTGGCTTTCGAGAGTTTGGCTGCGGTGCTTGCTGTGGCGATCACCCGTGCGCCGAACAGCTTTGCGATTTGAATGCCAGCGCTGCCAACGCCGCTGCCGGCAGCCAGGACCAGGACATCTTCCCCGGGTCTGACCTGCGCCTGGTGTACCAGCATGTTCCAGGCGGTCAGAAAAACCAGCGGGATAGCCGCAGCCTCTTCGAAGCTCAAGCCTGGTGGAATCGGAAAGGCATTCTCCGCCGGCGCCTTGACGAACTCCGTGTAAGCGCCCTGCGTGCTCTCACCGAGAATCCTGTAGCCGCTGCACAGATTGTCATCGCCGGCAAGGCAATGCGAGCACGTATGGCACGCGCTCCAGCCGGGTGCCAGCAGCACTTCGTCACCAACTTCAACGTTGTCTACCAGAGGACCACATGCAACCACCACACCCGCGGCGTCCGCGCCCAAAATGTGCGGCATTTCCAATTTCAAGCCAGGCCAGCCTTGACGGAGCCACAAATCGAGATGGTTTAAGGCGGCAGCTTTAACCTGCACAAGGACTTCGTCCGGAGCAATCTCCGGAACCGGCATCTCCTCGAAGCGCAACTTCTCCACGCCGCCGTGTTCGTAAATCACGACGGCTGTCATCTTTTCTTTCCCCATGACGTCCCGTTTTGAATTGCTCAGTTCGTGGCGGTTTTTGGCTTGGACAAGTCGGTCAGAAGCCGCTGTAAATAGACGCCGACCATGGCTTTGCGGTACTGTGGCGAAAAGTGGACGTTGCGGTAGGGCTGTACTTCTTCCATGACTTCGTTGCTGATTTGCACAATGAGCTCCGGCGTCAGCGTGTCACCTTTGAATTGCGCGGTTATCTCATCGTAAATGAAAGGCGTTGTGCCTGTGCCGGTGATGGCGATTTGAATTTCATCGATGGTCTTTTCAGTCAACCGCAAGGCCACAGCCGTGCCCATGACCGGGTAGTCCATGGAATCCCGAACGCGCAGTTTCTTGTAGGCTGCGTTCAGATTCTGAGATGCCTCCGGCAAAGAAATGTGCGTCAAAAGCTCGTCGGGCAGCTTGACGTTGCGGGTGATTC
>SMXE01000255.1 GCA_004357015.1 Caldithrix sp. | reverse complement strand
TCAGCCATGGCCGCTACGTCACGTTCCAACTGGCGGAGGTTGCGGTGCCGAGGGAACTGTTCCGGAAAATCCTGAGCCTGATCGATGATCTGCGACCAAGACCCGCTCCGGCGTAGGCCGGGGACATCGAAGGCCAGGTGAAAACGACAGGAGGGGTGTGTCTGAATGGCGGAAAACTTGGCCAAATGGCCTTCCGGACATAGGAAAACCGAAAAATCAGGCCATCGGTTGGCGGCGGAGAAAACTCTGTTTCCTCGACGGTGGTACGGGGGTATGATCTCCGCAAACCTGGAGGTACTCTGTAAATGCCGGTTTATGGCTCTAGAAAACGCAGATTATCTTCAAATTAAGATTGCCTAAGACGGTCAACAAAGGACGAAATTTATTACGATGGTCGAACATACTTTTGGCTTTCTCGATTTGCCGGAGCGCGAGAGAAAACCTCGAAAATCCGGTCTGAGCATGGTTCACGATCCAGGCTTCAGTCCGAGCCAATTTGAAACACTAATTGAGCCTATCGAGCCGTTCTTGGATTACATGAAATTCAGGAGCCTTAATCCCAGGCTCTATCCCGAAACGCAATACTTTGAAAAAATTGAGATCTGTAAGCGTAATAACATCAAGGTGATTTTGGGCGGCAACGTCGGCGAAATGGCGTGGTACCAGGGTAAGTGGGAAACTCTTTGCGACTATTCAAAAAAACATGGCTGGGACACTTTCGAAATTTCGGCCACCTATGCGCCTTTAACGGATGAAGAGAAGGCCCGAATGGTAAAGCACTGCCTCGGAATGGGGTTTGAAGTGATTTATGAATGGGGCCTCAAACATCCCAAACAACCGTTGGACCCGAATGTCGCCGCGGACGAAATCAACCAGTTTCTGGATTCAGGCGTTCGCCTTGTCATCCTCGAGGAAGGCGAGATTGATCTTTTGATCGGCAAGGATGGGAACGGCCCTTATGCTGATAGGCTGGCCGCTCTATTCGATAAAGTTGGGCTCGAAAATGTCATGGTGGAGGCCACCGAAATGGAACAGATGGCCTGGCTTCTGAAGACGTTCGGCCCCGATGTTTGTATCGGTAATCTTTCGTTCGAACAGCTCACCAACATCGAACCTCTACGTAATGGGATCGGCAGATTAGTCGATTTCAAAGCTTACGACAAATATCGATAAGAGAATTTGGACGGATAATTTTGGTGTCATGAACCTAAAAACAGACAGACCAAGGGAGAACTAAAATGACAAAACAAGCTTCGATAAAATCATGTGCCATGGTTGCTGCCGGTTTTGCAGCTACAATTTTAATTGGTTCGGCTCCGGCGGTTGCCGACGTTAATTTCGCGGGCAAGAAAATTCAGATTGTCGTACCGGCAAAAGAGGGTGGCGGACTTGACCGATACGCCCGCTTGTTGGCGCCATTTTTCCAAAAATACCTGCCCGGCAAGCCAACAGTTTTGGTCTTCAACAAGCCGGGCGGCGGCTTGATAAAAGGGTCCAACTGGTTTCAGAGGAAAGCGAAACCCGATGGATTGATCGCGCTGGGCATAACCACCTCGGTGCATACGTCATTCGTGTTTGGCGGCAAAAAGGTCAAGTACGATGAACTCGGCTGGAGATCTGTTATCGTATCGCCTTTGGGAACTGTGTTTTACGCACGTACGGACACCGGCGTTAAAGGCAAGGACCCGGCCGCTGACGTGAAAGTCCTTCAGGCCGGCAAGTGGATCACATCGGGTAAAACACCCAACTCGGCAGAACTGCGGATGTTCCTTGCCCTGGAGATGTTGGGTATCAAAAACATAAAACCCATATTCGGTATATCGACAGCAAAACGTCGGAATGCCATTATCCGCGGTGAAATGCATCTTGGCATTGATTCCGCGGGGGCCTTTATCGGCAAGGTCACGCGATACGTTAAAAAAGGTGTGATCGTTCCTTGGATGACACTTGGTTTTATAGACTCGGCTGGAAATATCGTGCGCGACCCTCTGTTTCCCGACCTACCTTCCTTCCCGGAAGTGTATAAAGCGGTTCACGGAAAGGCTCCATCCGGCAATGACTGGAAGATGTTAAAGCACTTGTTCAATATGGGTGTTATGGCGTCAAAGGGGATCATGCTACCAAAAGAGACACCAGATGACGTCCTTGCGGCATGGATAAGTGCGGCGAAAATGGCGGTCAAGGATCCCGAACTCTTAAAACGCGCCAAGCGTGATATGGGCGGGTATCCTCACTCTTTTGGCGCCGATGCCGATAAAATCAAGAAAGATGCAGTCGACGTTACGCCGGAATCCAAGGCGTGGATGAGAAACTGGATCGACAACGTTCTAAGGAAAAAAGCGTAGTTACACTGGAAGGAACGTTGTCAAAAGGCATCGCTCCTTCCGTTCCTTCACATCCGACAAAGCCATTTAATGGAAGATGCGGTTCTCAAAGCGATTGTGACCCTTCTTGGTCCGTCGCATCTCGCGTTTCTGTCGCTGGGCGTCATCCTAGGACTTGCCGTCGGTATCCTGCCGGGTCTTGGGGGGACGGCGGGAATGGCATTACTTCTACCGTTTGTCTTTGGGATGGATGCGTCCCACGCGATCGCGATGATGATCGGGTTACAATCGGTCACCGCCACATCAGATACGTTTCCTTCCGTCCTCATGGGAATACCGGGCACATCCGGATCGCAAGCGACCGTGATGGACGGCTTCCCAATGGCCAAGAAAGGCGAGGCCGCCCGAGCGCTTAGCGCGGCATTCACATCGTCGATGTTCGGTGGACTGTTCGGCGCGGCGGTGCTCTCCGTTGCGATATTTTTCGCCGAGCCGCTGATTATGGCCATCGGATTGAGTGAGCAACTCATGCTCGTGGTTCTTGCACTTGCGATGGTTGGCACATTGACTGGGATCAGTCCGGCAAAAGGGCTGGCGGCATGCTGCATTGGATTGATGATTGGCGCCTTTGGATCTGCTCCCGGTACAGGTGAGGTCCGGCTGACATTTGATACTGAGTACCTTCTCGATCCGGTCAAGATCGTGATCATGGGGCTCGCCATGTTCGCTATTCCTGAGATCATTGACCTATTGAGGCGCGGTAAAACCATCTCTGAGACGGGAAAGCTTGGCTCCGGTTGGCTCAAGGGCATGCGCGATTGGGCACGGAATTGGGGCCTGTCTCTTCGCTGCGCGGCCATCGGATGCCTGGTCGGGGCTCTGCCGGGCCTCGGCGGTACGGTGATCGATTGGATCGCCTATAGTCACGCCATTCAAACCACGCCAAACCGCGACAGTTATGGAACGGGAGACGTTCGCGGCGTAATTGCGCCTGAATCCGCCAACAACGCGAAAGAAGGTGGCGCCCTAATCCCAACAATTTTGTTTGGTATCCCCGGTTCGGGAAGCATGGCCATCTTGCTGGGGGGATTTATCCTGGTTGGCATCGAACCGGGCTTCGAGATGATTACGATGCAACTTGACCTTGTCTATGTCATGATCTGGTCTGTCGCTCTGGCCAATATTGTCGGGGCCGGCACATGCCTTTTTCTTGCCCCGCAGATCGCGAAGTTGACGACGATCCGCTACGCGCTGATGGCACCGTTCATGTTGGGGCTAATATTTTTTGCGGCCTTTCAAGCGTCCCGCGACTGGGGAGATTTAATTGCATTGATGGTGCTGGGTACATTGGGCGTCTATATGAAGCGCTTTGGGTGGCCCCGCCCTGCTCTGCTGATTGGTTTCGTGCTGGCCGGTCAAGTTGAAGCCTCCGTCAACGAAACCGTTAGTATTTACGGGTACTCATTTCTTCAACGCCCGATTGTGATCGTTCTTCTAATCTTGACAATTATCGCCGTCGTGGCGGCACTGCGGTTTAGGCCATCGCAGCCAGAACTTTCCGATGACGGCGTACACACACACCGTGATCGCACGCCGCAAGTTGTTTTCTTTTTTTTCGTCGTCGGATTTGCTGTACTCATTTTATGGGATTCAACGCGCCATGATTACTTGACAGCGCTCTACCCGCGATTGGTTGCCCTGATAGGGCTGTTCTTCATGGCGCCCGTTGGCTTTCATCTTCTCACCAAGATGCAGCCGCATACTGTGTTTTACGATGCCAAATGGACGGAAGATCATGGAGCAGCGGAGCACCGCACAAACGAGTACTATCTTGGATGGCTGATAGCCATGTTGGGCATTTCCGCGCTTGTCGGTTTTGTTCTTGGAATAGCGACTTTTATCTATGCGTTTATGCGGGTACGGGCGCGGTCCTCTCATATGTATTGTACAATTGGTGCCGTTACGTTCGTGCTGTTTTTGGGGATGCTCTCGCATTTCTTGGTCCTGCAATATCCCCATGGGCTTTTGCAAAACTATGTCGACCTCCCGTGGCCTTTCCAATAATTTCTGACCGATGAAGGTCCGCAACGGGTCAAAACCGGCTGTTAGCGGCTTTCTGGAATTTGGTCTGCTTTGAGGCTGAAAGCGGACCTCAGCGGCAGGAATGTCCGCTTACTGCCTGAGAACGGTCATAACATCGGAAATCATTACAACACCCCCCAGCAGCGTTATCCACGAATAACTCTCCGTCCCGGATGTAGCGGGTCAACATTGCATCAGAGGCGTGACCAGTTTGCTGCCTGATCTTCCAGGACGAGACCCCCGCAGTCGCAGCAGACGTAGCCAGTCCCGCCCGTAGGCTGTGGCCGGAGAGTTCGTTCGGTTCCAGGCCAACCGCTCCGACGCGTTCTTTGATAACAAGCGAAACGGCCTCACCGGAGAGGCGTCCGTCAAGCAAGTTGCCGTGCCGGTCCAATGGGCGGAATACGGGACCGTCCTCTATCCCTGCACGTTCAAGCCAATCGTTCAGCGCCGTGAGAGGGCATCAGCGGGTTCGCCCATTAGGAATACCTACTACTCGCCCTACCCCTTCCTGGTCGGTCTTTGAACGGCGGACGTGGATGACGAGTCCCTGCCGCACGGACTCAATGTCCGTTTAGAGCTTGAGCTTGCCGATGTAATCGGCCAGCGCCTTCTTGGTCCGGTCGACGTCCTTCTTCGCCGCCTCGATCTCCTTGAGCGTGCGTTCGAGCTTGGTCTCCTGGGCGTCGAGCTTGGTCAGGTAGCGGCGGTGAAGGTCGGTGTTCCTGGGAACCCGGTACAAATTATCGCGGATGCGCTTCTGGTCCTTGAAGACTTCCTGCTGATCCTCGGTCGCCCGCTTGAGCCGGTGTTCCT
>SMXE01000254.1 GCA_004357015.1 Caldithrix sp. | reverse complement strand
TCTCTGCCGTTACCGGCGCTTCCCCATTGCACAAAATCCTCCATAAAACTCTGCACTCCAAAATTCCCAGTATTCCCATTAATATCATTATAAAGCCCTAAATCAGCACTATTCTGAAGAGTTTTCCCACTAAGGACTAAAAATCCTCCGGGAGGAATAGTGGTAGACCCGCTTTCAACTGTTAAAGTGCTTATCTGGCTATAGGTAAATTGTGAGCAAAACCACATGCTGGAAACATCAACTGAAGAACTACCGAAGTTTTTTAATTCGATTTGATCAACTTCTCCTGATGCCGGGTTATATATAACTTCATTTATTTTCACCTGGCCGAGCAGAAACGTTGGTATAAGCAGCAATGGCGCCGCGAGCAATCTCATTAACTTCATAATGACCTCCTGTCCTGTAGTGAACAAATATGAATTTTATTTGATGAACAGCATTCCGTTTCTTACACAACATCCGTGCCGAAAAACAGGCAATGAATGTGAAACGGATTAGGATGCTGTAAATAAATTACTTAAAACTAAAAATGATATGAGGGGAATCGGAAGGAGAAAGGCCGGTGATTATACTAACTGCAATTCTGTAACAATTTCAGTTGTAGTTTCTGCAACCGAGAAGACGGAACCACGAAGCAATACGAATTATTTTCCAGGATCGCTGATTCGGCTTTGCAGGGTTCGAAAGTTGATGCCGAGCACCTTACAGGCTTCTTTCTTGTTACCGTCTTGCTCGTTGAGGGTCATGCGGGCATAAAGCCGGGTGAGCTGCGCTTCGGTCATGCGTTCCTGCAGCGCCCGGCCGAGCAACTCTGTTTCCTTTTCCTGATTCAGGTACAAAAGATGGTTCACCTGGATTTTGTCTGAGTTGCAGAGAATGACCGCGCGTTCAATCGTGTTCTCAAGTTCCCGCACATTGCCTGGCCAGGAAAATCTTAGCAGCATCTCCATGACAGAACCGGAAATATCTGAAATCTCCTTACCATTCCTGGCGGCATGCTTTTCAAGAAAAGAGGTGGCGAGCAAGGCAAGGTCTTCTTTGCGTTCACGAAGCGGTGTAAGAAAAATGGGCATAACATTGAGCCGGTAGTAGAGGTCTTCCCGGAACACGCCGTTCTTGATGGCTTCCTTGAGATTGCGGTTGGTAGCAGAGATGACTCGAATATCGGTTTCAACCACTTCCGTGCCGCCGACACGCTCGAAATTTCGTTCCTGCAGCACCCGCAGCAACTTGACCTGAGTCGTCTGCGGCATTTCTCCGACCTCATCGAGAAAGAGTGTGCCGCTATTTGCCAGTTCGAAGCGCCCGAGCTTCTGCTTGATGGCGCCGGTAAACGCGCCCTTCTCATGACCAAACAATTCGCTCTCCAGCAGGTTCTCTGACAGCGCGGCGCAATTCACCGAAATGAACGGCCTGTCTTTGCGCAGACTATTGTAGTGAATCGCCTTTGCTACCAGTTCTTTGCCCGTGCCGGTTTCGCCTTCGATGAGCACCGCGGCATCGGTTTCGGCAACCTGCCGGATCAGGCGAAAGACCGATTGCATGGCCGGACTCTTACCGATGATGTTTTCGAACGTGTATCTCTCGCTGACCTCTTCACGCAGGCGCGACAGTTCATTGCTGGTGCGCGATTTTTCGATGGCGCGTTGAATTTTGACGAGAAGGGCTTCACTGCTGCACGGTTTGGTCAGATAGTCCTCTGCGCCCGCTTTCATTGCGGCCACTGCCGAGTCCACGCTGGCGAATCCCGTCACCATGACCACCGGCGTTTCCGGCGACCACTTCTTGATGAATGTGAGCAACTCGATGCCATCTTTGCCCCCCATCTTCAGGTCGGTCAGAATGAGGTCGTAGCGCTTTTCCTGAATTCTTTTCTCGGCAGCTTCGGCGCAGTCTGCAAGATCGACTTCAAAATGGGCGTCAACCAGTAGGGACTTGGTAACCGCACGAAATATTTTGTCATCATCGACAAGGAGAATCTTGTCAGGCATGTTTGTCTCTGTCTAGCGGAAGTTGAACGGTGAACTTCGACCCCTTGCCCGGTTCGCTCTCCACCCGGATGCTCCCGTCATGGCTCTGAACGATTCCGTAACTCACCGAGAGTCCCAGACCCACGCCGTTGGTCTGGACTTTGGTGGTGAAAAAGGCGTCAAATATCTTGTCCTTATTTTCGGCGGCAATTCCGCAACCGTTGTCTTCAAATGCCACATACACAAACGCATCGTCCATGTGGGTTGCCACTTTGAGTTGCCCGCCATTCGGCATGGCATCCACTGCGTTCAAGACCAGGTTGAGAAAAACCTGCTTGAGCTGGTCCGGAGAGGCGGAGATTTCCGCGACGTCAGGGCTCAACCGCTTGACGAGATCAATCTTGCCGTTCAGCGAAGTGGTTTCCGAAGATTTCAGAACTTCTTCAACAATGCTGTTGACATTTATTCTTTCTTTCCTGGCAGCATAGGGCCGGTAAAAATCCAGCATCTGCCTGGTGAGCTGGCCGATGCGCAGCACTTCGTCGTAAGCAAGATCGACAAACTCGCGCACAGTCTCGCCACCGGTCATTTTCCGCCGAACCGCCTCAAGACAACTCTGAATGTTGTGGATGGGATTGTTCAACTCGTGGGACAATTGGGCTGTAATCTTGCCAGTGGCGGCGAGTCGTTCGGAACGCACGAGTTCCTGCTGGGCCGCTTCCAGTTTTCTGAGGGCCGCTTCCAGTTCGAGGTTGCGTTCGTTCAACTGCGCAATTTTCTGTTTCAGCGTTGCGCGCATTTGGTCGAACTTGACGCTTAGCTGGCCGATTTCGTCCTGAGATCGGATATCGATTTGGTAGTCATAGTCACCGGCTGTGATTTTCTCGGTCGCCCGCACGAGCTTTCCTACCGGCGTCACAATGCCGTACGAGATGTAAACGCTAATCAGAATCGCGGCCAGAATCCCGAACAATCCGACGAATAAGATGGTTCTCTCGATGGGGCGCATGATCCGCTGGAAAGCACGATCCACCGACTTTAAGAGCAGGTAATTGCCATGCCGGCCAGCAGTCTGTGCAAGAAAGGCCTCCCCCGCCAGGGTCAGCTCGAAAGCGGACGATGCGTCGTTGTGTGGAGAAGGTAGATGAGCAACTGGCAGCGTTGCAACCACCGGTCTACTCTGATACTGAAATACCACTTCACATTCAACCAGCGCCTTGAGTGCTGCGAGATAGGTTTGGTCAATGAGCTTACCCGTAACCACGTGGCCGAGCAAATAGACGCCGGCGATCTCATCACTGGTGAGGATTGGAACGCCGATGATGCGGTAGAAACTCCCGTTTGCTGCCAGCAACCCAGACTTGCTTTCGAAACCGGTATTTTCAGCAAAAAAGGAATCGAGAGCAGCGGTCCAGCGGTAAAGGCGGCTGGAGCCGTTTTGTGCCAGGATTTGCTTTTGTCTACCTGCAATGATTAAAATATCACTGCCCAGTGTGCCGAACATCTCGCCGGCCACGCGCTGAACAGTTGTGGAGTCTCCGGTATCCACCGCGGCCTTGAGGTGGGGCGCCTGTGCAATCACCCAGCTCTTCTCAGTCAGCAAGTCCAGTTCATGGCCCTGCAGCTCATGAAAGACGCGCCGCGATGTCTGCAGGTCGTGGGAAATGTTGGCCAGCACCTGACGTCGCACAACCTGATTCACCACCGCTAACGCCACCAAAATAACTGCTAAGATCATGATGGCTACCGGGATGAGAACTTTTGTTCTTAGGCTTGAAAACGACATGTCAGAAACTTACGACCAATTGGGTAGTGAATTGATCATCTGACGGGTCACCTCCCCGGATGTCGTGCGTCGTGTTAAACACGTGGAACACTTTCAGCAGCGCATTTCGATTGAAATGATAGCCCACGCCTACTTCCAGTTGATCGACATCATAATCCCAGGACTCCCGCAAAAAACCATCCCCATCCACATCTTCAGGATCATCGATATTCTTAAAATCGATTCGACTGAAGCGACCTGCCAGATAGAATCGCGTTAGAAATCGATATTTGATCTCAAGATCAAAAGCCACTACATCGAGATCTTCATCGATGAACGGGCTTTCCCAGCGGTTGAACAGGAGTTCCGAAAAGAAAATCAGATGTCCGAAACTGTAACTCAAGTCAAATCCCAGCGCCGTCTGCCTGAAATCCTGCGCGCTTTTGTCAACCGTTTCCAGTTGACTCTCAACGGAGCTTTTGTCAAGGTACCCCCCCCAGGCAAAAGAAGAACCGAACTCGAGACCAAAGGTGGGTGAATATGTCGCTCTGCCGAGCAGTTGCACACCCGTGGTATTGTTGATGTTGGCCGGATTTGAGAGTGAACCGTTCGTGGCGCCGAAATGATAGCTAAACCTTCTTGAGCTGCCAAAAACCTGGAAGCCGGTCAAATATACCTGCCGGGACAGCAAACGCACTCCTTTTCTGGAGGTCGCCGTTGTGCTGTTGCCAGAGCTTTGTTCAAAGCCTGTTTCACCATATTGAAAACCGTATCCCCGGCCTCGAACGAGCAAGAGCTCGCTTTCATTCTGCGCCAGGTCAGATGCACTTAACGCCGTCCGGTAATCATAAAGCAACGGCCAGTTCATTAGCGGATTTTCAGATGGCCACTTCCGGCTTAAGAACGTGCCAAAAGGCGCCAGGAACTTGCCGAACTCCAGGTTGAAGAGACCAGAAGCCTCAGGCCGATAGATTGCAGACAACCCATAAACGATGAAATCAAATCCGTTGCGTGACTGCACTTCGCTGTAAAAGGAGACATGCTCGTTAATATCCACACCCAGAAACAGACTAACATCGCTGATGAAGGTAGCATCGCCATCATTTCTCTGCAACGGTGAGTTGTCCGGACCGCTATCGAGGTAGCTGGCCCAGGCTATCGCACCGAATTCGATCTCCGGCTTTACCTGACCGGAAAGAGTGTTAACAAACAGCAGGCCAAATATCAGGAAGAATGTGTCACGCATCATGGTCATGATCAAGGAAATTCAAACGTAATCTCAACTGTTCCGTTTTTCTCAATGGCGATTCTCGCTGATTTTTCAGGCCACCGACCATGCCAGGCTTTTAAGGTATATTTTCCCGGCGGAACGCCTTTGATTTCAAAATTGCCATTGTCATCCGTGACCGCAAAAAATGGATTTTGCAGCACGATAACGAACGCATTCATGTGCGTATGAATGTCACAATAAACTTTGACAACCCCGGGTTTGTCAAACGTTACTGCGCGGCTTTTCCCACGCTTGTATCTGCCCAGGTCAAAGCTCTTGGCCGGTGAAAAAGAAAACACGTTGTGGTAGACTTCATCGCTGTTGAGAAATTGCACTACCGTGCCTACCATGATCGGCAGAACATGAGGCACAAACCTTTCATTCACCTGATTTAAAACGGCCGTCGCGCCATTACTGTTTGAACGCCCAAACTCAAACCCCTCGATGTAGACAACAATGGCGGGCCGCTGGTCATGGCTCGTCGCGCGCTGATACGTTTTGTTGACGTAACGCCGGATAATTGACCGGCTTACGATTTTCGATTCATCGCGTGATGGGCGGCGCAGAATAACTTTGCCCTTGACGTCTCCTGCAAACAAGCTCGGCGGCGATGCAATGCCGGCGGCGCTGTGCATCAACAAGATGCCACACAACAGCCATAGAAGTTTAATTGCCCCTTTTCGTACCATGCTTGTCAGGGTCAAACAGGAGTAATGAACAATTTTCGTTCCATGCAGGCACTCAGGCAGTGGGCGGTTAAATAAGTTGTATTTTCTACACTCAAATGCAAGAAGGGATTGTATGAATTGCAATCTGGGCCGGTGCACAAAAGTGCAAGAAAACATAAAGAGTAGAGAGCCTGCCTAACTCACAACAACCAGCCGGTGATAACGTTTCTTGCCGGCACGCATCAGCAGTACGCCATCCTCCACATCGTTGGCGTCGATGTTGCTCTTTATGTTTGCGACTATTCTATCGTTGACATAGGCGCCACCTTGCTGAACCAACCGCCGCGCTTCACTTTTGGATTTGGCCAGGCCTACTTCTGCAAATATGTCCACGACGGTAACGCCTTGCCGCAGGCGGCTGGCGGCAATTTCAGAACTTGGGATGGCACTGACATCTTTGCCACTACCGCCGAAGGCGCTGTGGGAGGTCTCGCGGGCTCTTGCAGCCTCCTCCTCGCCGTGGGTGATTTTCGTTGCTTCCAGGGCAAGTACTTCCTTGGCCTGGCGGATATCAGCGCCAGTGAGTTCGGAAAGAGTTTCGATTCCCGCCATAGGTAGAAACGTGTAGTACTTCAGGAAGCGCGCAACATCACGGTCGTCGCAGTTGATCCAGAACTGGTAAAACTCGTATGGCGAGGTTTTCGACGCATCCAGCCAGACTGCGCCAGATGCAGTTTTGCCCATCTTCTCGCCGCCGGCAGTCGTGAGCAGCGGCCAGGTGATACCCTCGGCTTCAGCGCTTTCAACCCGCCGAATAAGATCCGTTCCCGCGATAATGTTACCCCACTGATCATCGCCGCCCATTTGCAGCGTGCAGTTGTAGTCGCGATAAAGTTTAAGGAAATCATAGGCCTGCAAGATCTGGTAGTTGAGTTCCAAAAAAGAGAGGCCGGTTTCCATGCGGATTTTATACGCTTCGGCTGTCAGCATCCGGTTGACGCTGAAATGACGGCCGATGTCGCGCAGCACATCGATGTACTTCAAATCCAAAAGCCACGACGCGTTGTGCACAGCGTGACCAATATTGCCGTCAATGGTGAAATAACGGCTCACCTGAGCCTCAATTTTCTTGGCGTTTTCTACGATTTTCTCACGCGAAAGCATTTGGCGCATTTCGGTCTTGCCGCTCGGGTCGCCCACCATGGCTGTGCCATCGCCGATGATGGCGATTGGCCGGTGCCCTGCGAGTTGCAGATGCGCCAGCGCCATCAGCCCCAGCAGGTTGCCGACATGGAGGCTGTCCGAAGTCGGATCAAACCCGACATAGGCGGTGACTTGCGTGTCCGCAAGGGCATTTTGCACTGCTTCTTCGTCGGTAACCTGTCGGACGAAACCGCGTTCCTTGAGTGTGTCGTACACGTTGCTCAATCTGTTCGTTCTCCTGTGAATAATTGGTAGGAGACCTGTAAGGGTTTCATGCGCCTTGCAACCTAAAACCGCTGTTTGTCCTTTAGGATCCTCTTCAACTCACGATCCGATTCGCGCTTGGCGATGGACTGGCGTTTATCGTAGAATTTCTTGCCCTTGGCCATGGCCAACTCAACCTTCACCTTGCCATTCTTGAAGTAAAGCTTAAGCGGCACCAGCGTCAATCCCTTTTCCTGTGTTTTGCCGATGAGCTTGCGTATCTCTTTCTTGTGCAAAAGCAGTTTGCGTTCCCGCACCGGGTCGTGGTTGTTAATATTACCGTGGGAGTACGGACTGATGTGCGCGTTCAAGAGGAAAACCTCCCCATCCCGAACGCTGGCGTAGCTGTCCTTAAGGTTCGCCTTGCCCATACGCAGCGATTTCACTTCGGTACCGTGAAGGACGATCCCAGCTTCCATCGTATCGAGGATGTCGTATTCGTAGCGCGCCTTGCGGTTTTGCGTGATTATCTTCACACTCATGACGTCAATTTTACTATTTTGTAAAACAAAAGTCAAGATGGGTATGAAAAATCTTGACATTGAAAGTCTCGATTTTTACATTTGTAATTAGTGAT
>SMXE01000253.1 GCA_004357015.1 Caldithrix sp. | reverse complement strand
CGCTGCTTGTGTTTGATATTTGAGGAGGCCGATTTGCTGCCGGCAAACGAATAAAACAGGGCCGACATGAACAGCAGAAGGAATAGTAGGGCGCTTGTCTTTAACATGCTAAGTGTATCCTCGTCCAGGAATGTTTAGACTTAAACAGCAGAATGGCAGTTGGTATTCCAGGGTGGCAACGCTGCCGCACAGAATTTTGCTGCCCTGGCCGAGCAGCCAGTCAAAACCATAGATCTTAAAGGAGCCTGCTGGTAGTACATCGATTCTCAAAAAGATTTACATTAAACAAAAACTGAATCTAATTGTAAAGATATTTATGAATCGATATAGAAGATTATCTTTAATTATCTTTCCCTTGCAACAAATAATAAGTTTTGGTAAATTAGCTCCGTTCCCACTGATTCCATCAGTGCTGGCATTTAGGACAGCATGTTTTGTGTGGGATACTGGGCGACGACTAAGTTGCCGATAAAAGACACTTCCTCTTTTTGCAACTGAACGACTGAAACGTCAACGAACCTTAACCCCGAATCAGGACTCACTCTCTTCATAGCCGCTTTGTCTGAGTTCAAACGGACTACGCAAACTTCGTGGTATCGACCAAGTGATCGTTCATATCCGGCGGGTGCCGGAGCAATGTTATAGTGCTCGGAGTCGAGTTTTTTTAGCTGCGTCAGCTTAACAAGTTTTTTCTCATTAGGGAGGGAAGCATGAAAAAGTCCATAAAACGCATACTACTCGTTTGGCCAGAATTTGAAATCAGCTTTTGGGGAATGCAATATAGTCTGCACCAAGTCAACAAGAAGGCGGTGATGGCGCCGCTCGCCCTTATCACAGTTGCAGGCACCTTGCCGCGCGGGAAATATGATTTTCGTCACATCGATCTCAATTCTCAGACGATCACGGAAGCAGATATCGAGTGGGCAGATTTGGTCATGCTGAGTGGTTGGGGACCGCAGTATCGATCGATCCTTCGCCTCTCGCTAAAATGCAGAAAGCTCAAGAAAAAAATTCTTATTGGCGGACCGCTTGCATCAGAATATCACCAAATCCTCAGAAACGTTGACCACATTTTTGTTGGTGAAGCGGAAGGGTTTGATCTGGAGAATCTCCTGGACGAGATTGCCAATGACAATGCGCCGCACCTGATCCAGGGTTCAAAGCAACCGGACATTGCCAGCAATCCTGTTATGCCGAGATATGATCTCCTCGACTTTTCACTGTACTGGCAGGTAACCGTTCAATATGCGCGTGGCTGTCCCTTCACCTGTGAATTCTGCGACATCATTGAGCTCTACGGCAGAATTCAGCGCACCAAAACTGCGGAAGCCATGGTCAGTGAATTGGAAGCTGTGCTCAATCTGGGATTTCGCGGCCCCGTGTTCTTTGTGGATGACAATTTCTATGGCAATCGCAAAAACATCAAGAATATCCTTCCCGCAATCGTCGATTTTCAAAAACGGCGTGACTACCCCTTCTACTTCTATACCGAGGCGAGCATCAATCTGGCCCAGAATCCCGACATGTTAAAACTCATGAAACAAGCCGGCTTCTATTGCATGTTTACCGGCATCGAGACGCCCAACAAGGCTTCCTTGAAGGAAACGCGTAAAGTACAGAATCTGAAGCTGGATTTGGTTGAGGCGATCGAGATTTGTCAAAGCTATGAGTTCTTCATGCAGGCAGGTTTTATTATCGGTTTTGACAGCGATCCGGACAATATCGCCGACCTCATCGTTGACTACGTCAACACCACAGGTATTACGGTAGCCATGACCGGTATGCTGCTTGCCCTTCCGGAGACACAGCTTGAGCGAAGGCTGAACTCAGAAGGCCGTATGATGGGGACCGCCGGCATCGATCAGTTCGGACTGCCAAATTTCATCACAACCGCGCATCCGGAAAACCTGGTAGAGCAATTCCAAAAAGTGCTTCTTGGCTGCTTTAGCAAAGAGTCGTTGAATAGACGTTTGAATAAGCAGCAAAGCATCTTTTCCCGTGCCCATCCGACAAAAAGAGAAATTGCTTGTACGGAACTCGAATTCAATGCTGAGCACCTTCATCTCTACAGCAAGAAGGTTCTGCAAGATATCGACAAATTGAAATCAAGCACGAAATTCGACGAATACATTCAGGCGCACGAAAGTTATTGGAACTCCAAGAGTATCGACGGTCTGCAGCCGCAAGCCGAACAAGCAGTGGACGTTGTTCCAGACGGCGCTTTTACGTGATCGGGCAGAATTTTCTGGCCAGATTTCGATTCGACTGATTTCAGCACGGAGATAGGGCGTTCAGCTCCCAGTCACAACATCCTGTAACAGACTTTCTGCTGGGGTTTTTCTCTTCTCAAGTGTATTATCATATATCATAAGAAAACTGACACTCGCAGGTTTAGCTTGCACAAGCTGACTTTTTTTCTATCTTAGGAATCGGCTTGTGCAAGCACTACCCAAACTGATGCGGAGGTTTGTTATGGTTAAGAAAAGTTGTTCCATCGTTGTGCTCATAGCCATTGTGGCCGTTTTGTCTTTGAGTTCGGTAGCTCAAGCGCAGGTAACCGTTGTTCGGGGTGGCGCTGAGAATCCAATGGTCACAATTGGCAAGTCCACGCTCTACGGTGCGGGCACTGGACTGCTTATCGGCTTGGCGCTCACGCTTGTAGTCGATGGAGAAACCGGTGATATAATGAAATGGTCATTCATTGGCGGCACATTTGGCGGATTTGCCATGGGCCTTTATCATGTCGCCAACCGGCCGCAACCAAGTAGCGGAGCTTTGTTCAATTTTGACTCTGGCGGCCTGGCAAAGGTGAAGTTGCCGGAACCGCAATTGCAGCTTAGTCGAGACAGGTTTACCAGGAGTCAGTCACTGGAAATGAAAATAAATTTGGTGTGCTTTAAGCTATAGTCACCTGTGGCGGAATGTAAATCTCTATTAGAGAAAACGCTGGAAAGCTGGCAGGATGGCCGCTTCGAAATTTCATCGCGGTACCGGCGCGGCCAATCAACGCTGTACGAACGACCCCTTGGAATGGAACCCTGCATTGACCCGAAAGATCAGAGACGGCTAAGCTGAATGGAAAACGTGACAATTTACACTGACGGCGCTTGCCACGGGAATCCCGGGCCGGGCGGCTACGCGGCAGTCCTGCTGTTTGGGGACAAACGCAAGGAGGTTTCCGGCGGCTTCAGAGACACAACCAACAACCGGATGGAAATCCTCGCGGCAATCAATGGCTTAGAGGCTTTGGCCGCGCCTTGCAAGGTTACGCTTTACACTGATTCGCAATACCTGGTCAATAGCATGACCCTGGGGTGGGTAGAAAAATGGCAAGCCAACAATTGGAAGCGTAACAAGAAAGAACGCGCCAAGAACGTCGACCTCTGGAAGCAGCTCTTGCATCTATGTGAAAAACACCAGGTAGGGTTCAAGTGGACGCGTGGCCATGTGGGGACCCCGGAAAACGAACGATGTGACCAACTCGCTAACGAGGCTGCTCAACTGCCCGATTTGCCCCAAGACATCGTTAACGACGCCGCTAACCAATCCAGCCTTTTTTGACTTCCAAGCAGGCATCTACTTGACAAATTCCAACTCTTCGTCCTCTTCACAGTTGACGTTTACTCAATACGTTTCCGTTTCGTTGCCGTGCCCTGGCAAAGCTGGTGTCCGTTGAAAACCGGCACGAAATTGGGAATTGTTCAGTAACGTATGTCAAATTTCATAGAGCAGACGGCCAGATCAGTTGACAATGATGGTCTGCTCTCTGCCAGACCCCACCGAAATAATTGCGACGCGTGTGTCTGTGAGCTGTTCGATGGCGGAAATATACTCTTTGGCGTTGCCGGGCAGGTCATCATAATTGCGGATGTGGCTGGTGGGCTCCTGCCAGCCGGGGAATGTTTCATAGACCGGCTCACAGTTTTCCAGAATACGTATTTCGCCGGGGAAGGTTGTAATGGTTTTACCTTCGAATTTGTAGGCCACGCAAATTAGGATTTCTTCCAGAGTGTCGAGCACGTCCAGTTTTGTCAACGCAAAGGAGTCAATCCCGTTCACCTGCACAGCAAAGTTAGCGATGACCGCATCAAACCAGCCACAGCGCCGCGGCCGGCCCGTGGTGGCGCCGAACTCGTCACCGAGCTCGCGCAGGTTTGCGCCCTTGTCGTCAGAAAACTCAGTCGGAAACGGACCCATACCCACACGGGTTGTGTAGGCCTTAATAACACCAAGCACAGCGTCGATACAGGTTGGCCCGATGCCGACGCCTGAACAGGCGCCGCCGCTTGTGGGATTGGAAGATGTGACGAACGGGTAGGTACCGAAGTCGATATCCAGAAGCGTGCCCTGCGCGCCTTCCAACAGGATTTTTTTGCCTGCCGTTAGGGCCTCGTTGAGGTAAACGGACACGTCTTTGATATACGGGTCTACCTTCTGGTCGAACTCAAGATACTCGCTGATGATTTGTTCGACATCGAGCCCCTCAGTACCATAGATTTTTTGAAGAATCTCGTTCTTTTCAGCGATGTTCCTGCGCAGCTTCGATTCGAACGTTGGGCGGTCGTGCAAGTCCACGATGCGGATGCCCATGCGGTTCACCTTATCGACGTACGCCGGGCCGATACCCCTGCCGGTCGTGCCGATTTTGTCGCCGGCGTCCTTCTCCTCTTTGGCCTGGTCCAGCAGCTTGTGGTACGGCATGATCAGGTGCGCCCGGTGACTCAAAAACAGGCGCCCTTCCACATCGATATCTTTCGATCTCAGAAACTCAATTTCTTCCGTAAGGGCGATAGGATCGATGACGACGCCGTTGCCGATAACACAGATTGTATTTTCGTTTAGAATACCTGAAGGAATGAGGTGCAGGATGTACTTCTGGTCTTCTATCACCACCGTATGGCCAGCGTTGGCGCCGCCTTGATATCTCGCGACGATGTCGGCTTTCTCGCTGAGCAAATCGATAATTTTGCCCTTACCTTCGTCCCCCCATTGCGCGCCAACAACAATTTCGACTGCCATGTGAGCCCCGCAATAAACGTAAAAAAACTCCGACAAAATTGCCGGAGCTTTGAAGTCAAGAAATGATGTAGTTCGTTCTAATTGAAACTTCCTGCTGCTTCCTCAATGGTCTCAAACGTCTCGAACACGGTTAGCAATTTTGTAATCATGAGCAGGCTCTGAATCCGGTCGGTAATGTTGGCCAATTTCAAATCGCCGCCGCTGTTGCGCATCGTGGTCAATCCGCCGATCAGAATTCCCAACCCGGAACTGTTCATCCACTCGACGCTTCCCAAATCTACCACGACCTTGGTCTTACCGACCTCGATGAGTTCGTGGAGTTTATCGTTGAGCAGCGAGGCATCGGGGCCGCCCATGATTTTTCCTGAAAGTCGTAAAACTACGATGTCGCCCGACGTTTTTTCATCCATCTTCATGAAGTTTTCCTCCGGCAGGTTAGGTGTCCGACTAAAACGAGGCTATGCCCGCTTTGCCATAGGCCGTCCCTTTTTCGCTTCACGCCGTTTCTCCCATTCCACCACAATAGGACTCGCGATGAAAATCGAACTGTACGTCCCTATCAAAACGCCAATAATCAAGGCAAATGCAAAATTGTGTATCACCTCTCCGCCAAAGAAATACAGGATGGTCACAACGGCAAGGGTCGTCAAAGATGTTACAATTGTGCGGGTCAAAGATTGATTGATACTGGTGTTGACGACAGCCTCATACGTCTCGCGGCGCAAGACCTTCAGATTCTCGCGAATTCTGTCGAACACCACGATGGTGTCATTGAGGGAGTAGCCAACGATGGTCAGAAACGCCGCAATAATGGCAAGTGATATCTCCAACCCAAGCACCGAAAAGACCCCCAATGTGATCAAGACATCGTGGAAAAGGGCCACGATGGCGCCAACTGCAAACATGAACTCGAATCGCCAACTGATATACATCAGAATGCCCAGCAGCGCGATCAAGATTGCCCAAAAAGCCGAGCTCCGGAGTTCAGCACCAATCTTGGGACCTACTTTTTCCACCAATTGCACGGTATACGAATTGTCGGGAAAGGCTTTCGAGATACTTGCTTTTATGGCGCCGGAAATTTCGGTTCCTGCTTCTTGTTCCTGAACACGGATCAAAATTTCGTTAGGTGCGCCGAAGTTTTTGATTTCAGCTTTACCGAACCCGGCTTTCGAAACCGCCGAACGGACGTCCGAAATGGCGATGGGCTGTTCAAACTCAAGCTCGATCGAGGTGCCGCCGAGGAAATCGATACCATAATGTGGTCCCTTGTGAACGATGAGAGAACCGAGTCCCACCAGAATCAGAGTTCCGGAAAAAACAAGCGCTGCTTTTCGCTTGCTGACAAAATCAAATTTTGCGTTGACTAAAAACTCCATCTAAGAATCGCTCCAGATTATATGCTGAGTTTTTGCATGGTCATTTTGTTTGTGAAATAATCGAAAATAACCCGGGTGACCACGATAGCGGTGAACATACTGGCCAAAATACCGATGGATAATGTCAAGGCGAATCCTCGGATGGGGCCGGTACCGAATTGATAAAGCACAAGCGCGGTTAACAGGGTGGTGACGTTGGCATCGATAATGGTCTTGAAAGCGCGCGCATAGCCGTTGTCGATAGCCGCGCGTACTGTCTTGCCATGCCGGAGCTCCTCGCGAATTCGTTCGAAAATGAGCACATTGGCATCCACTGCCATACCGATGGTCAGGATGATGCCCGCCACGCCCGGCAAGGTCAAGGTCGCATGAAAGCCTGCCAGAACCGCCATTATGATGAAAATGTTGAGCAACAAGGCTACGTCGGCCACCAGGCCGGACAGGCGATAATAAACGACCATGAAAATGACCACCACGGCCAGGCCGGCGAGAGCAGACGACGTGCCCTTTTGAATGGAGTCCTGACCCAGTGACGGCCCCACAGTTCGTTCCTGGATCACCTGAATAGGCGCGGGCAACGCACCGGCGCGAAGTACAATGGCCAGATCTTTTGCCTCATCCATATTAGCCAT
Organism: Caldithrix sp.; assembly: GCA_004357015.1. GTDB lineage: Bacteria > Zhuqueibacterota > Zhuqueibacteria > Oceanimicrobiales > Oceanimicrobiaceae > CR04bin15. Next base: position 11,527 of record SMXE01000253.1, on the reverse strand, counting down.
GCCGGTTATCTGCGCATTACCTGAAGGAATTCGTTCCTGAATGTTTGGAATGGAAACGATTTTGCCATCGAGCACGATGGCCATTCGTTTGCCAATGTTGGCGCCGGTCACTTTTGAAAATATCTTGGCGCCCTCGCTGGTCAACTCCATGCCAACCATAGCCTCGCCGGCACGCAGTTGGCTGCCGATCTGTACATTAGCGTTGGCAATCATTCTGCCGGTCATCTCCGGCTCCTTTTTTACCATATACAACCGATAATATTCCTGCTCTCCGATGCGCGTTGGCTTGTTCAGGAAAAGAAATTCAGCATCGTTTGGCATAATTTCCCGAACTCCCGGTGAATTCAAAATCCTTTCCACGGTGCGCACATTCTTGGTGGGCACACCGATGTCGCCGCCAAGATTGGCCAGCAGTGCGTCGAACGGGCGATCCTGGAAAATCTCCTGGTGAAGCAGCACAGTCGAACCGGCGTCTGAACTATCCGTACCTGCGGTTTCTTCAAAAATCGAAGACTCACCAAACACATCTTCAAGGCTAACTTCAGTATCCCTTCTCAGTTTCTGCGGCGTCTTCTGAGAGTCCGCTGCTGCGGTCTCCACATCTTCGCCCTGATCCTTGGCCATTTGCTTTTTCATGACCAGATTAATTTCACGCAAAACGGCGCTGGCCACCTCTGGCTCAGCCTCCATTTGGAACTCGAGGAGTGCTGTGGTGCCGATGATGCTTTTGGCGCGCTCCACATCCTGAACGCCTGCCAGCTCTACGACGATTCGGTCTGCTCCCTGCTTTGTGATGGAAGGCTCGGAAACGCCAAACTGGTCGATGCGGTTTCTCAGCACTTCCAGGGTGCGCTCCACTGCATCTTCAGCCTGGTCCTTCAAGTCCTGAATAATCTTGTCATCTGAATCGCCTCTAACGCCAAAATGTCTATTCAGCCGCATGTCTTTTTCCTGGAAAACGGCCTGCAGCGCATCAAAGAAATCTTCATTCTGGGTATTGACGCGGCTCTTGACTTCTTCGATCGCGGCGTCAAAGTTTGCGTCGCGTTGTTTCGACAGGCTTTCGAGCAGGCTGGGTAAATCGACTTCATAGACCAAATAAGTTCCACCCTGCAGATCGAGGCCAAGTTTTATCGATTTAGGTTCATTCTCTGCAATTTGTTCATCCAACTCAATCAGAGCATTTACGTCCTCGAGTAATTCTTCAACGCTCTTGCCGTTGGTTCCCTTAAACGTGTCCCGTACCTGTAGCTCCAGGTTGCCCTGCGACAACGCGGCTTTTATATCGTTGCGGGTCAGGCTGGTTGCTTCTTCAATTTCCTTGTAGTATTCTTCTGCGGTTTTCTGCTGTTGATTCAATTGAAACGTCGGCATCAGGACGACGCCTGACCACCCAATTACCAGCACGATAAGTAATGTTTTTAAAAGATTGTTCTTGCGCATGCGTGTTTAACCTCCAGCACATTTATCAATATTGAGAGCGCAATAAACCCCAGCCAGGGGCTCATATTTCAGCAACAAAAATCGATTATGAAAAAGAAATACTTCAGGCGAAATGTTAGGCCATCGACTAATAGCCAGGGGTCTGATTTGAGCCTGTTGAGTGGTCATTTGAGGCCTGTTTCTGAAGCCGGTTTACCACTTCCTTTACGACCCTCCTGACCAAAGTGTGATTGGCGCGTTTGCCCAGCACATTCATCGCCTCGCGGGCGATTTGACGAATTTTTTCTTCTGTTAACTTCATGTAGCTGGCCGAATATACAAACACAAAATATATGTCATTGCGGTCTAATTTGCAAGCACTAATTTCGACGCGAAAAATTTATGTCAGACAATGTTCTTCATGACTTTCTTGTGCAGTAAATCCTTGCTTTTTTGTTCATTAAACTTAATATAGTGTCTGAACGAAAATTTGATCACTCATGTTATTTATTTATCAGGTAACCGGATTCATTGGGATTTGTCCGGCAAGTGCCGGTTTGGAATTTGGGACTTCCGGTTTGTCCGGGTTAAGGAGTGTTTGATGCTTTTCAATCGGCGGCGCCAGGCGTTGGTCATTTTTTTTGCTCTATTGATTTTCGGGGCGCGTCCGTTTGCAGCCGACCGACAGCCCGATTTTGCCGAGATCGCCAAACATGTGCAGGCCTTCAGAAAAGAGCGACGCGGGCCGTTTCAAGGCATCCGCTGGTTTTGCCCGGACCGAACCGTCATTCCTGCGCGGGAGCGGTGTGAGCAGTCCGGCGGCATTCAGCACGCGCTACAAAAGGATATCGTGCTGCGGTGGCGCACAGATCACCATATTTTTCTCGGCCAGATTCTGGCGGGCACGCCGTTTGTTGACTTCCTGGACGAGGATCATAATAACGCACGCCTCAAACAGTACCAGCTTGAAAAATTCCTGCAAACCACAGACGACGGTTGGATCATGCGCCGCGCCCGCTACTACCGCGGCGCCTACCAGGCAGAAGACGAATCCGCCTGGGGGAACGACTTCCTCAAGTATTTGCTGTCGCAGGATAAAATACTGGAAGAGCAATTTTTCCTGGTGCGGCAGGCGGTAAAGGACATCCCTCACAACGGCAACGATGACAAGTCCACGCAGATTCGCGCGCTGGCCAAAACCATCGCCGATTCGCTGCCGGGGTTCATGGACCTACGCGTTAAAATTCACGGTCGACCGGACGCGTCGGACCTCGATAGTGTGAGAGAATTTCGCGCCAGTAACCGGGAGGAGATCTGGCCAAGCCTGGCCGCGAAGTTTCAGCGGCTGGCAGATGGCATGGCTGCGGTCTATGCGGAATCGGGCGTCGAGAGTTTGCGAAAATATCTGGCGCTCATTCCCCTGCAATATCCGGTAGGTCTCGAATTGTCAAATCTCGTTCTGGGCAAGGGCACGCCGGAGGATGGATTCAGGACGTCGGCCAGGAAGATTGCCAGCCTGCTGATTACGATCCGCCGGCATTTGCCGAATACGCAGTCCGCAGAGATACGACTGGCGTTGATGGACCTTTCCTCCGAGTTGGAAGCCATCCAGTTCCGCAACATTGCCAGGTGGCAGACGCGCACGCTGGGCGAATTGCTGGAAAAGAATTATGTGCTGGCGAAATCGGCTGCCGGGTGCGGTTTCTTCGAAGTGTGGGAGTGGGAAAGACTGGAAACCGAGTTACTGCTTCCTCAAACCCAGCGTGACGTCAAGCTTGACAAATTATTAGCGCTTACGAAAACGACGAATCGTTCCATTGAATGGGGCACGCGCATGGTCCAGGCAGTATATGGGCATGAGGTGGCGCTTTTTTCGCATTTCGAGCCGCTGGTGCACTCTTTCATCGATGACCGCACGCGTTCCTCCATTTTGCTGCCATATGGCGAGCTGGCGAGCAAGCTCGCCGAAATTTCGAACAAATATTCCGGTGTTTCAATGCACCTGCTCGACCTGGCCGGACAGAATCAGGTGCTGGGGCTCAACCCCGGATTTACCAAAGGTGAGCTGGTCGTCGTGACGGGTTTGCAGGCGGAAGTGGTATTCAGCCAGAATAAGATTTACGCCATGCGGCGTGCGCCGGGCGATCTGAAACCGGTTGCCGGCATTCTGACCGTGTCTGAAGGCAACGCCGTCTCGCATGTCCAGCTTCTGGCCCGCAATCTGGGCATTCCCAACGCCAACATTTCGCTCGGCAACCTTGAGGATCTGGCTAAATATAGTGGCAAGACCGTTTTTTATGCCGTTTCGGATCGCGGCAGCGTCGTCATGAAACTCGCCTCTGAGATGACGCTGGAGGAGACCACCCTGGTGGCGGAAACACAAGAGCAAGGCAACCGTCACAAGATTGCGATTCCCACGGATGAGATAGATCTCGATCAGACCGCAATTCTGAGATTGAGCAATCTGCGCTCCAGTGATTCCGGTAGAATATGCGGGCCAAAGGCTGCCAACCTCGGCCAGTTAAAGGCGATTTTTCCCGAAAAAGTTGTACCCGGTCTCGTCATTCCGTTCGGCGTTTTTCACGCGCACATGGCGCAAAGAATTCCGGATACAAACGTCACCTACTGGCAGTTCCTGCAGGCGATTTTCGCCCAGGCAGGACAAGACCGCGAGCGCGGTGTGCCTGAAAACACAGTCGAAGATCGGGTCCTGGCGCGGCTTGGCCGTTTGCGCGCGGCCATCGAGAAGATGCAACTCCTGCCCGGGTTTTTGACGGCGCTGCAAGACGATTTCCACCGAGAGTTTGGCGTGGAACTCGGTGAGCTGCCGATCTTCATTCGCAGCGACACCAACATGGAGGACTTGCAAGAGTTTACCGGCGCAGGTCTTAACTTAACCGTTTTCAATATTCGCGACCGCGAGGAGATTCTGCAGTCGATCCGCCGGGTCTGGGCCTCACCGTTTACGGAGCGCAGCTTCAAGTGGCGGCAGAAATATTTGCTCAATCCGGAAAATGTCTATCCCTCGTTGTTGTTGTTGCCGAGCGTGAACGTGGAGAAGTCGGGCGTGGTGATTACCACGGGGATCTTTTCCTCCAACCCGGACGACATGGTGGTGGCGATGAACTGGGGCGGCGGCGGTGCTGTTGAAGGGCAGGCGGCGGAAACCTACCTCCTGGTGAGCGACGGCAGGGATTTACTTATTTATCCGGCGCGCGAACCGGAGTACCTCTATCTGCCCGATGAGGGTGGCGTGAGCAGGAGATCTGTGCATTTTAACGAAGCCATTCTCACAAAGTCTGACCGCACCAAACTGCGGCTGCTGGCCGCGGATATCAGACGAATTCTGCCCGGCATGCCCGGCATCGAAACGAAGGGACCTTTTGACATCGAGCTGGGATTTTGGCACGACCAGATCTGGCTGTTTCAGGTGCGGCCGTTCGTGGAGAACAAGCTGGCGCAATCGTCATCGTATCTCAACCGGTTGGACTTTGTAGTGGATCTGAACAGGTCGATCAGCCTTAGTGCTCCATTTCAAATTTAGTGGTAGTTAACCCAAAGTATTAGTCAAATGATAAAAATGCCATGAAAAACACTTTTAGTTTCGCGCTTCCACTCATCTTGTTTTTGGGATTGTATCCTGTGGATGGCTATAAATACACGGGCATTCGTCGTCTCGAACGGCTGCGACTGCGGCTGGCTGGTGAGATGAAGGGGCCGGCACCGGTGGTTGGCGGCCGCAAGCTGTACGATGAAATCAAGCTGCATTTGTACGACACACCGGCAGAGACGCTCGCCACATTTCCGGAAGCGGATTCGGCGCTGCAAGTACAAATCAAGAAATTGTTCGTCGGACGGGATAAAAGCTACTCAGTTTCCTTGCTCGATATCACGCCGGGCCAGCCGATTCGCTTTGCCTCCCACCGCGCCGGCTACCAGTACCAGCCTGGCAGCGTCGGCAAGATGGCCATCGCGGCCGGCTTCTTCACCGAGTTGCAGCGCCTGTTTCCCGATTCGGTCAAGTACCGCATCTGGCTGCTGCGCAGCAGAATGGTGATCGCGGACCGCTGGATTCACAAAGCCAGTCACGAAGTGCCCATTTTTCATCCCGAAACCAGAAGGGTCGAGTTTCGCAAGGTCCAGGAGGGAGACACGTTCACGCTGTACGAGTGGCTGGACTATATGCTCTCATCAAGCTCGAATTCGGCGGCCAGCACAGTCTGGAAAGAAGCCATGCTGATGCGGCAGTTCGGCCGGTTCTATCCGCCGGCGAAGGAACTGGAGGATGAGTTTTTTAACAAGACGCCGAAGAAGACGCTGCAGGCGATTGCGCTTTCAGTCGTGAACGACCCGCTCCGAAGGATCGGCATCGAAGACAAAGATTGGCGTCTGGGCAGCTTTTTCACCTGGACGGGCAAGAAAATTGTGCCACGCGGCGGCAGCCACGGCACGCCGAACGGCCTGTTGCAGTTCCTGCTGCGGCTTGAGCAAGGCCGGGTCGTGGACCCGTGGTCGAGTCTGGAAATCAAGCGGCTGCTGTACATGACGGAAAAGCGCATCCGCTACGCATCGGCCCCAAGGCTGGCAAAATCGGCGATTTACTTTAAGTCGGGGAGTCTTTATAGTTGCAAGGATGAGCCGGGATTTGAGTGCGGCAAGTACATGGGCAATCGTGCCAATTACATGAACTCGGTCGCCATTGTTGAGAAGCCTGACGGCAAGGTGTACATGGTGGTGCTGATGTCCAATGTGCTGAAAATCAACTCGGCAGTGGAGCACCAGACGCTGGCGACCTACATAGACCGTACGCTGACGCGCTGATCAACCGTCCAGCGCTTCTTCCGCGGCGGTCACAAACTCCCGCAGGATTTTCTCACCATCACGATCATTCACCAGAGCTACTAGAATATAGCGCCGCTCCAGGCCCCAGACCAGCACGGAGTCAGCATGCCAGTTTCGCCAGCCTCCGGATTTGCGATAAAGTTTTGCGTTCGGTCCGATTTTGGAGAGCGTGTAAACGAACTTGTGGTTAATTTCCGGGTCGGCAAGGATGTCGAGCATGTGGCGGCTCTCCTTTTCGCTGACCAACCTGTTGGTGGCGAGCAAATAATAAAACCGGCAAGTTTGGTACACCGTGGCGGCATGGCTCAGACCTTTGAGCGGATCCGGATGTCGCTTCCCGCGCTTGGCGTAACGCTTTCCAACCCAGAGTCCACCACCTAAATGCGGATCGTAAAATCCGTAGTGCGGAGCAGTTACCACTTCTTCGATCTTGGCGAACCCAATGCGGTCGATCATGCGGGTGGCAGCCATGTTGCTTGAGCGGCTGATCATGATCTTTAAATCCCTCTCGACTTCGGGTGTCAACTGCAGACTACCGTCTGTGATGGCCTGGCAGGATGCCAGAAGAATGGCGATTTTTGGCAGGCTGGCAGCGTACATCATCACATCACCGTTGAGATGCGCAAATCTGGCGCGGTACGGCTCGCGTAAATCCACCAGCCCCACAGTCATTTTTTTGTTTGCGATCAGACGCGCCCATTTCTTATTCTGCAAAACGTGGCGTTCGAATTTTGCCTGCAAGCTGCTGTCCTGCATCTCGCGTAGCGGCCGAATTTTGCCAGCGGGGATGGAATAGGGCAGTCTCAGGCTTGCGCCGTTTTTTTGCGCGAAAATCGGCGAGAGCAGAAAAAGTATAAAAGCGACTTGCCAGATTTTTTGACTCATTTACAACCTTTGAGAAACTTCATCAACAACAACGAGAGTGAAGCAGTTTTCACCGGAAAAAGTTTCCCTTATGTCCGCAGGAACTACTTCGCGCTGTTCATGCCCGGCATCAGGTCCATCAGCGTGCCCTGGGTAAAGCCTTCATCTTTGCCGGGCGGTACGAACTTGTCCGCCGTGGGCGTCTCCCGTTTTATGCTCGTGTAATATTCAACGTCAACACTCAAGCGGCCACCCCGCATCCCCATTTCCACAGTGGTTTTCGACGCTGGAAATTTTCCCGGGATGATCTCCCACTCCTTGATTTCCTTCAGGCCTTCCATCTCAAATGCGGCCGTCATGTTTTCACCCATTTCCCGGAATTTTGCCGCAAGCGCCCTGTCATTGTCGATGGCCCAGATGCCTTCAACTTTCTTGCCCGCCTTTGCGATGTATAATTCAGCTTCTGTGCCGAGCAGTTTTCTTTTCGTGCCGGGTCTCTCGATCGTTACCTTCGGCTTTTCCTGCGGCGTTTGATCTGGCATACCTTGTCCCATGCCCTTTAACTTATTCATGGCCTCCTGCATCTGCTGTTTCTGTTCCTCGGTCATGTACTTTGAGAGGAGGGCGTCCATGTTGGGCATGTTTTGCTGTGCCTGGCTTATCATCGCCGTAGCATCTTTTTTCATTTGGTTGATTTCCTCTTGCGAGGTTTTGATGACTTTTTTCTTGTTCCACATGACCATGTAGATATCCCCATTCTCCAGGTAGATAAAAGTCATCTTGCCTTCATCGAGCGCCATACTTTCGGCGGCGAAGTTGTTACCGTCCACGTAAATTGTGCTGATACTTTTTTTCAGGGTGATACCTTCAGCTTCGGCTTTCCTCAAATATTCGCTCTCGGGCAAGCTGGCGAAAAATGATGTACGCTCTTCCGGGTCATCCAGACCCTCATCATTCCCAAGCGTCCACAGCAGGTCTTCGGGGACTTCGAATTTCTCCATTTCAAGAATATACTGCGCCGAGACCGGCTGAACAGTCTGGCATATAAGTAGGAGAAATGCAAGGGCTGAAATTTTGAACATATTCATGGTGAGTGTCCTCCAGGGTTGTATTAATTACGCCGATTGGTGGTGAAAGTAGATATTCTCACCAAATTAGTCAATAGAGAAAAGGTCTCTGGTCCGGGTTAGGATATTTTGATTTGTAAGAAACCCATCAAATAGCTATATTCCCGTACTTTGTTTTGACAATGGAAGCAACCGCATGTCCAAACGAAAAGCAGTGAGCATCGTATTAACCCGCAATCCGGAATCGCCGGAAGTTTATCTGGTGGAGCGCAACCCGGCACTGAAATTTTTCGGCGGCTATTTTGCCTTTCCAGGGGGCACGCTGGATGAAGAGGACCACAGCGCACAAATTGCTAACGCTGCTGTAGCGCAGCCGGATTCTCTGCCGTTCATGGCCGCTGCCGCGCGCGAACTTTTTGAGGAAACCGGTGTTTTGCTCGCTCGTGGCGACAACATGATCGAGGCTGGCAAACGACGACATTATCGTCAACAGCTTCTGGCTGGTGAAATTGATTTTCACGAAATGCTGGGCAGAGAAAGTCTGGCAATAGATGCCCGGGATTTCCATTTCATGGGGGCGGTTTTGACGCCGGAGTTTGCGCCCGTGCGCTACGATACCCAGTTCTACTGGGTGCAGGTCCCTGACGGCCAGATGCCCGAAATCGTGCACGGCGAGTTGGTCAGCGGGAATTATTGTCACGCGGATGCGGCACTTGTTCGTTGGAAGCGGGGCGAGATGATTATCGTGCCGCCGGTTATTTTTATGCTGCGTGAATTTGCCGGTCACTCAGTTGCCGCAGGGACTCCCGCGATTCTAAAACATACAGAGGATTACAGCCGGGGCGCAATTCATCAGATCTACTTTACGCCGGGCGTGCAGATGGTGCCGCTGGCCACCGGCACTCTGCTGCCGGCGACGCACACCAACGCTTACCTGGTAGGCGAGTCGCAGCTTTACCTCATCGACCCGGCGCCATCGGACCCGAACGAACAACAGCGCTTCTGGAATTATCTGGACAAACGTCTGGCGGAAGGCTGCGAATTTAAGGCGATTCTGCTCACGCACCATCATGCAGACCATGTCGGGGCGTTGCAGGCGTGCGTTGAACGCTATGGCCTGCCGATTCTGGCGCACCGGAACACAGCGGAGAAGTTGGGTATCATGCCCACAAGATATCTCGAGCATGGCGACGAACTGGATTTGGGTGAATCGCCCGATGGCCAACCCGACTGGCAACTAAAAGTCTATCACACGCCCGGCCACGCTTCGGGACACCTTGCCTTCCAGGAAACGCGCTACGGCAGTGTGATCGCCGGCGATATGATTTCCACTTTGTCCACCATTGTCATCAATCCACCGGACGGTCATTTGGCAGCGTACATGGAATCGTTGCGGTTGCTCGAGTCGGTCACGACCGGCACAATTTATCCGAGCCACGGCCCGGCGGTGCGGACCGGCAGAGAGGTGCTGCGTTATTTTATCAAACACCGGCAGGAGCGTGAGCAAAAGCTGCTGGCTACGTTGACGGCGGAACCGCAGAGCACGTATGAGTTGGTGCGCCGGGTTTACAACGATGTCGATCCCGCCATTTGGTCACTGGCCGAGCTTTCGCTGCAAGCAGGGTTGATCAAGCTAAGGGAAGAGGGAAAGTGCGCGGAGCGTGGGGGTGGGTTTGTTAAGCGAAGTTAATAGGGTTGTTTCGAAACCCCTGGGTTCTCGCAGACCCTAGGGGTTGTTGTAAAAATATCATTTTGAATTTCGCTAATTTATTTCTATAATCGTCCGTTATTATTACAGATAGCATCGCTTGATTTGAAGGCTTCCACTTACGCATTCATAAGCGAATGCGGGTAAGATTCTTTCATCGAAGAAGTAAGCAGCAGTTCATTGAGTTCAGGGATTCTCAGAGGCCAGGGACCGCCCCCACTGTCTGACCGCATCAATCTCTTGAGTAAGTCCTTTCATGAGTTTCACCACGGATTCATAATATTAGACACGCATTGCGTGTGATCAATTGTAATGAGGAGTATCATGCTCAGGTCAACCATCACAAATACTCGCTATGGTGTTTTGTGGTTGCTCTTGTCTATTTCGCCGGTCTTTGCGCAAGCGCCCGGTGTCGTGGACTTCAACCCGAAACGCTTCACCATGAACAATCCTGCCACCGTGGGAGTCGATGTCCAGTTTGATCAAGCGATGGACGAGACAACCTTGCAGTCGCCGAATTTTCTCGTTTACGGTGAAAGTTCGGGCTTTCACGACGGAACGTACGGCTATAATGGCGGCGCCTTTACGGCCACGTTTACCCCCACGAATCCGTTCGAGGCCGGGGAGCGTGTTATCGTAATTTTAACTCAGGGCGTGCTCAATTCGGGCGGCACGCCGTTGGTTGCGAGCCTTCAGTGGTCGTTTTACATTCAGGTTACCGGCGGCACGGCAAAATTTAATCTCGACTCGACGTATGCGACGGACAACGGCGCACATTTCGTTGGCGTAGGCTACCTGAACAACGATGCGGACCTCGACATCGCGATTCCGCATTCCAAGGGTGACAACGTGCACACCTGGCTCAACCTCGGCAATGGAGATTTTTCACGCGAGGAAATCCTCACCGTTGGCGACTCGCCCCGGGCGTTGACCATCGGCGATTTCGACCGCGACGGCGACCTCGATATCATTGTGTCAAATCAACTCACCCACAACCTGACCCTCTTGCTAAATAATGGCGATGGCACTTATTCCACCCAAAGTCCGATCTCGGTTGGGCTGGAACCTGTGCATGTGATCAGCGGGGATTTGAACGGGGACGGCGCACTTGATCTTGCAGTGGTGACTTCGGTGTCGCTGGAACTCTCTATTCTGTTCAACAACGGCAACGCAACGTTTCAGACTCCTGTGAATTATGCGCTTACACGCACGCCTGGGGCGTCATTTATTGGGGATTACAACAACGACGGCTTTATGGACGTCGTCGTGACCAACTTCGGCGGCGGCAACCACATTGTTTCTTTGTTCACAAATGATGGTACAGGTGCGCTTGGCGCAGCGCAGGAATTTGATACTGGCACCGCGCCACGAATCATTCTCGGTCAAGATTTCAATGCAGATGGCTGGCTCGATGTTGCGACGGTTGATCGCGATCTGCCCGGCATCTCAATTCTCCTCAACGATGGTGCGGGCGGCTTCCTCGCACGTTCTGATGTGACGTTTGGGAGCGACCCGTTTTCCCTTGCCGTTGGCGATCTCGATGGCGATCTGGATGCTGATCTGGTTGTGACGGACAATCTGGATAACGTGATTCAGGTACTGCTTAACGACGGCGCCCGCGCGT